>NZ_BAAGVN010000346.1:0-35799 GCF_054780855.1 Pseudaeromonas pectinilytica | reverse complement strand
GCCCATTCGGCAGGCCGTCAACTAAGCCCGCCCGGCGGGTTGGGGAGCGAGTATCCGACTTTGGATTTGATCAACAAGGCCGGAAATAATGGATCCGCGCTCCGGGTTGATGGGGAGCATCAAGGGGCAATGGCTGCTGATGAGCATCCAGCACCAGATTTCGCTCGAAGCGGCTGCGCCAGACCGCAGGGGAGATGGCCGGAAAGTGGTGGCATAGGCTGGCAAGCAGGCAGGGCCAATAGCCTTGTGGTTGCACCCAGGTGCTGGCCTTGATGGCGACGGAGTGCGAAGCACTAGGGGCCGGCGGAAACTTCGGGGAGGCGCTTCTGGTGTGTGGGGACATGGTGAATATTTCTAGTCTAAAGCGGCCGTGCCGGTTATTTCTCGAAGTAGCGTCCGACTCGATAGCGTTTATCTTCAGCGCAAACAGCTGGCGCTCGGCCATGATGGCAATTGATCTACCCTCTTGTCTGCTACGGCGCCCGCTGCTGCGGGCGGCGAGCAATTTAGCATAACCCGTGGCGCGGATCACGCAGCTGGATGCTGAATAGCGGTTTGTTGGTGGATTGGGTCGAGTAGGCGATTGATGGTGAATAAAATGTGACGCCCCTCACAAAAGTGTTGCGTGGATCACATTTATCGCTTTATGATGCATCTGAGGTCGTCAAACAAGACCCTCTCACATCATCCACAAGGAGAACCACCATGTTTAACTACGATCCCCTGTGCTTTGCCTTCCTGAGCCAACTGCTGAACGACAAGAAAAACAGCAATAACGGCTCTACCCGTAACTAAGCGCCGCTTCGGTTTGACGCTATGTCATCCTGAGATTAAGGAGAATTGCCATGTTTAATTATGATGCACTCTGTTTTGCCTTTCTGAGCCAGGTCCTGACTGGTCAGCAACAGTCAAACCAAGCTGTTCCCCGTGACTGAGTCCTCCTCACTTCACGACTTGTCGATGTAGTGCCCGATCAGGGCCCACCCTTCCATGATCACCTTTCTATTTGCCTTCATCAACGGACCCGCATAACGCGGCGGGGGCATATATTGGTGCTTCTACCTCTTTTGTATTGCCTGCTACCAATGATTGCCCTGCTTCACAGTCGGATTCCTATTAGTCGATTGGCACCCGTAAGACTGGTCTTGCTATGTGTCATAGGCATTCGAAAAGAGGATTAACGTCCGTGCGCAACCCTACTCCCCATTACTTCACGCGCAACAGCTGATGGCTGCACCCATCGAGATTGAATTGTACCGTCTGCGAGCGTTGTAGCTGTTCGACGCGTTGCAACATGATCTCGCTATAGCCCTTACGCCGCATCCACTGCATCGGCTCAGCAAAGCTGTCTTCATTGACCACAAAGGTGTCAGAGTAGCTTTCGTGGTGGATACTGACGATCCAGATGCGTTGTTGGAAATCCAGTAGCTTGCCCAGCGAGGCCAAGAGTGATCCTCCGCTCAGGAGCTGGGTGAGGTTGTGAGGTATGAGTTTTTTCAGCATAGGCCTATCGTGTCCCAAGTCCGGTATCCCCATAGTAGCATCGGTGCCTTGACCTCGGCTCTGACGATGACGCTGCTGAATCTGCGAAAACTGGAGACCACAACCATCAGCATGGAGTGCTGAAAAATAAAAAGGACCGACAACAGATAGTTGTCAGTCCTTTTTGTATATGGTGGCCCTTGAGGGACTTGAACCCGCGACCAAACGATTATGAGTCGTCTGCTCTAACCAACTGAGCTAAAGGGCCAAATGTGGTCAGGATTATAGAGACCCTGACCCAGATAGTCCAGATATCAACAAGTTAGATGTCTATAAAAGCATCAACTGGTTGAGTATCACTCTTACTCGTCGAGGAAGCTACGCAGCACTTCCGAGCGGCTGGGGTGACGCAGCTTGCGCAGAGCCTTGGCTTCGATCTGGCGGATACGTTCCCGGGTGACGTCGAATTGCTTACCGACTTCTTCCAGGGTGTGATCCGTATTCATATCGATACCGAACCGCATGCGCAGAACCTTGGCTTCCCGGGCGGTCAGACCGGCCAGCACATCGCGGGTAGCGGCGCGCAGGCTTTCCGCTGTCGCTGCATCAGCTGGCAGAGCGAGGGTGGTATCCTCGATAAAGTCACCCAAGTGGGAGTCTTCATCATCACCGATGGGGGTTTCCATCGAGATAGGCTCTTTGGCGATTTTCAGCACTTTGCGGATCTTGTCTTCCGGCATTCCCATGCGCATGGCCAGCTCTTCCGGGCTCGGTTCACGCCCCATCTCTTGCAGCATCTGCCGGGAGATCCGGTTCAGCTTGTTGATGGTTTCGATCATGTGTACCGGGATGCGGATAGTTCTGGCCTGATCCGCAATCGAACGGGTGATAGCCTGACGGATCCACCAAGTCGCGTAGGTCGAGAACTTGTAACCGCGACGATATTCGAATTTATCGACCGCCTTCATCAAGCCGATGTTGCCCTCCTGGATCAGATCCAGGAATTGCAGACCTCGGTTGGTGTACTTCTTGGCAATAGAGATCACCAGACGCAAGTTGGCCTCAACCATCTCTTTCTTGGCGCGGCGGGCCTTAGCCTCACCGATGCTCATGCGACGGTTGATATCTTTGATCTGGGAAATGGACAGACCGGTTTCCACTTCTACCTGCTGAAGCTTGGCAACGCCACGCTCCACTTCTTCGCTGACATCCTGCAGCGCGGTAGACCAGGATTTACCAGCGGCCAGTGCCTGATTGAACCAAGCCAGATCGGATTCTTTGTTGGTGAACAGAGTGACGAAATTTTTCTTCGGCATCTTGGCCCGTTCAACACAGCTCTTGAGGATGATGCGTTCCTGTACTCGGACTCGCTCCATCATTTCGCGCATGTTGTTAACCAGACGGTCAAACTGCTTGGGAACCAGACGGAACTGACGGAATACATCCGCCAGATGCTGGATCTCTTCCCGCGTCCGACTGTCTTCACGACCATAGGATTTGATCGATTCACGGGTTACTTCGGATTGGGAACGCAACTCGCCGAATTTTTCGCGCGCCAGTTCCGGATCCGGGCCACCGTCGTCGTCACTGTCGTCGTCATCACCCTCTTCGTCTTCTTCTTCCTCATCGTCCTCATCCGCCAACTCATCTTCACTGAGCTCGGAACCGATGTGGGTTGCGGTAGGCGGAAGATCGTCTTCGTCGAGATTGACGAAACCGGCGATGATGTCACCGAGACGGATCTGGCCGGCTTCGTACTTGTCGTACTGATCCAGCAGGTAGGTGATGGCCTCAGGATACTCGGCAACCGAGCTTTGTACCTGATTGATACCATCTTCAATGCGTTTGGCGATGTCGATTTCGCCTTCGCGAGTAAGCAGCTCGACGGTCCCCATTTCCCGCATGTACATGCGGACCGGGTCCGTGGTCCGACCAATCTCGGACTCTACCGAAGCAAGCACCTGAGCGGCGGCTTCTGCGGCATCTTCATCTTGAGCCGTTTCGGTCATGATCAGATCATCGGCATCAGGGGCGCTTTCTACCACCTGAATACCCATGTCATTGATCATCTGAATAATATCTTCGATCTGATCCGAATCAACGATATCTTGAGGCAGATGATCGTTCACCTCGGCATAGGTCAGGTATCCCTGTTCCTTGCCCTTGGCAACGAGGAGTTTAAGCTGCGACTGCGGGGTATGCTCCATAGAACTCATCCGGTTGGTGTTGCTTGTTTGCGCCAGAAATGCGCGTAGTTGCGCAAACCGCCGATCATACTAAAAATCGACCAGTTTTGCACGTTGACCATGATGAATGCGTAAAAAGACCGTTGCCCAAGGCTTGTGGCCAGGCGATGCGGTCTCTGTAATGCGGTTATCTTCAATTTCGTTTTGATAGTTCCCGTGAACCGGGCGTGCCTATGATATAGGGATAATGACTAATAATTACAAGTTTAAATTGCTTAACCGGCATTATTTTTTTGTTTGGTCTCGTTCAGCAACAACATCAGTTCCTGTTTTTCATCATGGCTCAGCCCGCCATTCGTGGCTTTGTTTTGCAACTCGGCCATGCGCTGCTCTAAAAATAAGTCGATGAGGCGAGCGCAAGTATCTTCCAGCTCTTGCAGAATATTCTCTCCGGCAGTGATCTCGTCCAGCATGGCGAGTCGTGCCAAACCTTCCCCTTCCTTGGTGCCACGCCACTGTTCCAGTAATTGGCCGGTGGTCATTGGGTTGTGGTGCAGTTGGGTCAGGAGTTGCAGCAAAAAACCGATCCCGGGTTCTCGTAATCCGAGCAACTCATGGGGCAGGGGAGGTAACTGGGCTGCAATCTGCGGGTATTGAACGATGAGGGCGAGGGCGCGTCGCACCGGCGTCAGTTTCATCTTGCCTGGCCGCTGTACGGAGGCCGGTTGCTGCTCTTCTTTTTCCTGACGAGCGAAGATGTCGCGCAGACGGCGCTCGTTTTCGCCCCAGCGCAGTCGCTGGGAGAGCTTGGTGATCAATCCTTCACGGGTGAAGCCTTCGGGTACCCGACGAATCAGTGCCACGGCTTTGTTCGCCAGTTCATTCTGCCCGGCTTCGCCCGAAAGATTCAGATCACGGGTTAGGCGTTCAAATAGAAACTCGCTGAAGGGTTGCGCCTGGTCGAGATAGGCCTCGAAAGCCTCACGGCCATGGGCGCGGACAAAGGAGTCCGGATCGTGCTCGGCTGGAAGGAAGGCGAATTTGAGTTCCCGACCATCCTGCAGGCCGGGCAGTGCGTTTTCCAGCGCCCGCCAGGCAGCTTCACGGCCAGCATTGTCACCATCGTAGCAGCAGATGATTTCCGGCGCGGTCCGAAACAGTAACTGCATATGGTCACTGGTCGTTGCGGTACCGAGAGAAGCAACCGCATAGTCGATGCCATATTGGGCCAGCGCAACTACATCCATATACCCTTCCACGATCAGAATGCGGCTTGGGTTGCGATGGGCTTCCTTGACTTCGAAGAGGCCAAATAGCTCACGCCCCTTATGGAAGATAGGGGTTTCTGGGGAGTTGAGGTATTTCGGTGTGCCCTCGCCGAGCACCCGGCCACCGAAGCCGATGATCCGGCCACGGCGATCGCGAATGGGGAACATTATACGGTCGCGGAACCTGTCATAGCTGCCGCCATTATCTTTCTGGATCAGCATGCCTAATGTAACCAGCTGTTGTTCCTGCTCACGGCCACGAGCCAACAGTTGCCGCAGTCCGTCCCAGCCGGCGGGCGCATAACCAATGCTGTATTTTTTTACAATTTCCCCGCTCAGGCCGCGGCCTTTGAGATAGTCGATGGCGGCTTTTGATTGCCGCAATTGACCCTGGAAAAAACGACTGGCTTGTTCCATCAGCTGATACTGATCGGCGCTGATCACGGGGGCGGGTTGCGAAGGGCCGTAGCTGCCATTTTCTTCACGGGGAACCGTCAGACCGAGTTGACCGGCCAGATCTTCGATGGCATCCGGGAAGTTCAGACCATCAAATTCCATCAAAAAGCCGATGGCATTACCATGGGCTCCACAACCGAAACAGTGGTAGAACTGTTTTTCCTGACTGACCGAGAAGGAGGGGCTTTTCTCGTTATGAAACGGGCAGCAAGCCTGATAGTTCTTGCCTGCTTTTTTCAGCCGGACTCGGCTGTCAATCAGCTCGACAATATCGGTGCGAGCCAGCAAGTCATCGATAAAGGATTGGGGGATCTTGCCTGCCATGTCGGGATCTGCTCATTGAATTACAGGATAGCGGAACGGATCAGCGGACTTGAGGAGTAAGCTGCCGGGACAGATAAGGTCGCATAAAAAAATAAGCCGCGCTATCACAGGATGCGCGGCTCATGGTCGAAATGTCTTGCTTATGGATTACGCCAGACGCGCCTTGATCTTGGCACTGACGAGACCCATATCTGCGCGCCCCTGAAGTCGGGGGCGGAGTGCATTCATCACCTTCCCCATGTCTTGCATGCCAGTAGCGGCAAGCTGGGTCACGGTGCTGTCAATCAGAGCGTCGATTTCGGCCTCGCTCAATGGCTGAGGCAAAAAGGCTTGCAGGACAATGATCTCGGCAGATTCTACATCCACCAGATCCTGACGTCCCGCAGCTTCGAACTGACTGATGGAGTCTTTGCGCTGTTTGACCATTTTGGTCAGCACAGCAATGATCTCTTCATCATTCAGAACGGTACGCGTATCGACCTCTTTCTGTTTAATCTCGGCCATCAACAGACGGATAGTACCGACGCGAGCCTTATCTTTGGCAAGCATCGCCGTCTTCAATTCACTCTTCAGTTGTTCCTGCAGAGACATGGCCGAGGCACTCCGATTTAGCGCGAAGAATTAGTACAGACGGTTACGACGAGCGTTTTCGCGAGCCAGCTTCTTGGCATGACGCTTAACGGCGGATGCCTTGGCGCGCTTGCGAATAGTGGTCGGCTTTTCGTAGAACTCACGGCTACGCACGTCGGCCAGGATACCGGCCTTTTCGCAGGAACGCTTGAAGCGACGCAGAGCGACATCAAACGGCTCGTTTTCACGTACTTTAATTACTGGCATGTGCCTCTCACCTCAGAGATAGATATTTTACGGCTAGCAACAAACACCAAAACGATGTTGAGCAGCCCGAGTAAAAATGGTGCGAAATTCTAATCCGATTGGGCGGCTAAAGTAAACCCTTATCAGAAGAGACTGGTTTAAAAAACCGGCGGAGGGTAACATACCGCCCTCAATTTTCCAGTGGTTTTTTCCCCGCCATGCGTGTTTTAGGTATTGAAAGCTCCTGCGACGAGACCGGGATCGCGATCTACGACGATCAACAAGGGATCCTCTCCCATCAACTCTACAGCCAGGTCAAGTTGCACGCCGATTACGGCGGTGTGGTTCCTGAGCTCGCGAGCCGGGATCATGTGCGCAAAACTTTGCCGTTGATCCAGGCTGCGTTGGCTGAATCCGGCTGCACGGCCGCCGATATCGATGGCATCGCTTATACGGCAGGGCCTGGTCTAGTCGGGGCCCTGTTGGTAGGGGCCACTATAGGGCGTAGTCTGGCACTGGCATGGAATAAACCGGCAGTCGCCGTGCATCACATGGAAGGCCACTTGTTAGCTCCCATGCTGGAAGAGCATGCGCCCGAGTTTCCGTTTTTGGCGTTGTTGGTTTCCGGTGGTCATACCCTGCTGGTGCGGGTTGATGGTATTGGTCGGTATCAGATCCTGGGAGAGTCCATCGATGATGCCGCGGGTGAAGCCTTCGACAAGACGGCCAAGCTGCTGGGACTGGATTATCCTGGCGGCGCCTTGCTGTCGAAGATGGCTGAAAGCGGGACTCCGGGGCGTTTTGTGTTCCCGCGGCCGATGACGGATCGTCCCGGACTGGATTTCAGTTTCTCCGGCCTCAAGACTTTCGCCGCCAACACGATTCGAGCTCAAGGCACAGATGCTCAGACCAAGGCGGATATCGCTCATGCCTTCCAGTGTGCTGTCGTGGATACTCTGGCCATCAAGTGCAAACGGGCACTCAAGGAGACTGGCCTGAAACGGCTGGTCATGGCTGGCGGCGTGAGCGCGAATCGGCAATTACGCGCCCAGTTGGCGCAGATGATGACCGAGTTGGGTGGCGAAGTATTCTATCCGCGCCCTGAATACTGCACCGATAACGGCGCCATGATTGCCTATGCCGGTTTGCAGCGTTTGAAAGCCGGTCATACCGTGGGTCTTGAGCTCAGCGTACAACCGCGCTGGAGCCTGGATACCTTGTTACCGGTTGCGTAGGCGCGTACAGGCTTCCTGGATTGTTAACGCCGCCCTAATCGGGGCGGCGTTTTTGTTTGCGACGCCAGATCTTGTCCTCCTGGCCGTTGAGCAGGCGCAGGATGTTTTCATGGTGGCGATAGACAATCAGGGCACACAGCATGGCTACTGGCATGGTGAATTCCGGCTTTAGCCAATAGGTGTAGAGAGGTGCCAGCAAGGCGGCGATGAGCGCCGCGAGCGAGGAGTAGCCACTGAGCAGTAGGACAATAACCCAGGTGCTGAGCATCATGGCCCCCATGTCCAGGCCGATGGGCAACATGGCCCCCAGCGCGGTGGCGACGCCCTTACCGCCCTGGAAGTGAAAAAACAACGGATACATGTGTCCGAGGCAGGCCGCGACGCCGATCAAACCGAGAAAAAACGGCGTCACCCCCAGATACCAGGCCAGATAGACAGGTGCAGTGCCTTTGCTCATATCGCAGAGCAACACCAGGACAGCCGCCGAGCGCCCGCCTAGACGCAGCACATTGGTGGTGCCTGGATTATGGGAGCCGTGTTCGCGGGGATCGGGCAGGCCATAGCAGCGGCTGACCAATACGGCGCTGGAAATGGAGCCGCCCAGGTAGGCGAGCATGATCATGGCAAAGCTTAAGGCTGTCATTGGCTCTCAAGGGTTGTCTTGGTGAGGGACTGGGGTAAGATCCATCCTCAATCGGGCAAATCATAGGCCCAAATGGGCAAAAGAGGTATCCGACCTCTGCAGGTTAACAGAAGAGAGAAACAAATGGACAAGGTGTTTATCGCCGGTTTAGAGGTGCTCTGTACTATTGGTGCCTACGAATGGGAAAAAGGGATCCAGCAGAAGTTGGTGTTCGATCTGGAGATGGATTTCGATAACCGTCCGGCGGGATTGCAGGATGATCTGGCGCTGGCGCTGGATTACGCCACCGTGGCCTCCCGGGTTACGGCACTCGTGCAGTCCGAACCCGTTGAATTGGTTGAAACCATGGCCGAGCGGGTCGCAGCTCTGATTTTGCAGCAGTTTCCGGTACCCAAAGTGCGTGTCCGGGTTACTAAGCCGACGGCTGTGGTGACGGCTCGTGGTGTCGGTGTCGAGATCGTGCGGGAGGCCTGATGGCGCTCATCTACATCGGTGTGGGAAGCAATATTGACCGCGAGCATTTTGTTCGCAGCGGTATTCAGGCGTTAGCGGCCCATTTTGCAGACCTGCGTCTATCGACCGTCTACGAGAGTCAGGCGGTCGGTTTTAATGGTTCCAATTTTTATAATCTGGTGGTGGAAGCCCGGACCGGGCAGTCGGTGGCCGAGGTGCTGGTGACGCTCAAGCAGATTGAGTACGCCCATGGTCGGCCACTGAATGCCAAGAAGTTTTCCGCTCGGACTCTGGATCTGGATCTGCTGTGCTATGACCAGTTGGTGCAGGATGAGCCGGTGGAGTTACCGCGGGCCGAAATTCTGAGTAATGCCTTTGTGTTACGGCCATTGGCCGAGCTGAATCCCGAACTCGTTCACCCCCGGTTGGGCCTATCGGTAGCCGCCCTATGGCAAGCCTATGATGCCGGCCGTCAGCCCTTGACGCCGGTTGCAATCGAGTGGCAATTATCTACCGGGGAGTATCTGGTTCGTGTCTGATCTGCACGCTGTCATTTTGGCTCTGTTACAGGGGCTGACCGAATTTTTGCCGGTATCCAGCTCGGCGCATCTGATTTTGCCCTCGCAACTGCTGGGCTGGCCGGATCAGGGGTTGGCCTTTGATGTGGCGGTACATTTGGGGACCTTGGCGGCCGTATTACTCTATTTTCGACGTGATATCGCGCAGATGGTTCTCTCCTGGGGGCGTTCTATCCACTCCCGCCGGTGTGATGAGCATGGGCGCCTAGCCTGGTTCATCGTACTGGCGACTCTGCCTGCAGCGATTGCTGGTTTGTTGCTGAATGATTTTATTAGCAGTCACCTACGAGCCGCCGTGGTGATTGCCATCAGCACCGTCAGTTTTGGTCTACTGATGGCCGTTGCTGATCGGATTGGACGTAAGACTCAGCCCCTGGCCAGCTTGACGCTCAAACAGGCGTTGCTGATTGGCTGTGCCCAGGCTATCGCCCTTATCCCCGGCACTTCGCGCTCCGGCATCACCATGACCATGGGTCTGTTGCTCGGGTTGACTCCGCAGGCTGCCGCACGGTTTTCATTTTTACTCTCGGTGCCGGTGATTCTCATGGCTGCAGGTTACGAGGGTTTGCATCTGCTCAATAGTCCGGATGTGGTGGCGTGGCGTGAAATCGGCATCGGCATCTGTGTCTCGTTTGTCAGCGCCTTGCTGGTGATCCACCTGTTCCTCAAGATGTTGGCACATATTGGCCTGTGGCCCTTTGTCCTTTATCGCTTGTTGCTGGGGGCTGGGCTGCTGCTCTTTGTCGTCTGAAACAGTGAAGGGGCCTCATGGCCCCTTCATCGTTTACTGGGTTTGGTCTGCGATTGGCGCCAGCCATTCGACGTTGCTGAGTCGCGTCCGCTAGCGCTCCAGCCAGCGTTCGCGGACGGCGCGAATGGCCAGTTGCCGCTCCCGGCCCAGCTTCTGCCGGATCGCTTCACCCTGGTAACCGGCGGCAATAATGGGTTGTACCGGAACGGCCTGTGCTGCGGCGAAGGCTTCAGCGACATAATCAGGCTCTGGATATTCCCGCTCGGCAAATCCCAGACGACCATGAAAATCGGCGCGGCAGCAATCGAGCAGCTGAGCTAGCCGCTGCGGACGCCGCCAGGCGTCGAGTTTGTCGAACAATCGCAGCAGGGTCACGGTTCTGAGCTCGGTGGCGATATGAATGAGACAATGGAATTCGCTGACCAGCAAGGCCAGATCCCGGCACTCGTTGGGTACCCGGTAGCGGCTGCAGAAGTCGCGGATCAGCGGCAGGCCTCGTTCACCATGACCGTGGTGGCTGGGCAAGATCTCGGCGGGCGTCTCGGCCTTGCCAAAGTCATGACACACGGTAGCAAACCGGACGCTCACCTCGGGACTGATCCGGGCGGCTTGCTCGATCGCCATCAGGGCGTGGATGCCGGTGTCAATTTCCGGGTGCCACTGCGGACGGGCCGGCACTCCAAACAACCGATCCAGCTCCGGGAACAGGACGGCGAGGGCTCCGCAATCCCGCAGTACCTGAAAGAACACCTGCGGATTTTCGCCGCCCAGTACCTTTTCCAGCTCTTTCCAGACTCGCTCCGGCGTCAGATGGGCGAGCTCACCACTGCGTGCGATATCGCCCATCAGCGCCAGGGTTTCCCCTGCGATCCGGAATCCCAGGTTATGAAAACGCGCGGCGAAGCGAGCCGCACGTAGCACCCGCAGCGGATCTTCACTGAACGCGGGTGATACATGCCGTAACAGCCGGGCCTTGAGGTCGGCCTGACCGCCGTAAGGATCGTGCAGCTGACCCTCGGCATCCTCGGCGATGGCGTTGATGGTGAGATCCCGACGCAGCAGATCCTCTTCCAGGGTGACCTCGGGGGCGGCATAGCAGGCAAATCCGGTGTAACCATGACCCTGTTTGCGCTCGATACGGGCCAGGGCATACTCTTCGCGAGTGCGCGGGTGCAGAAATACCGGGAAATCCCGGCCCACTGGCTCGTAGCCCTCGGCGAGCAACTCCTCGGCGTGAGCACCGACCACCACATAGTCGCGCTCCTTGACCTCGAGCCCCAAGAGTCGATCCCGTACCGCGCCACCCACCAGATAAACTTGCACAACCACCTCGCTTTGACCTTGAAACCGTGATTCTTCGGGGTCTTATCCCCCCGTGCTAACAAGCAGAGTATATCCGCTTTGACATCCCATGGTGCTGGCTTTAACCTGCCGCCTATTCGTAGGAACAGCAGACAGCCTTGCGGTCGAGCCTCGGGCTTGGTGAGACAGGGTTGTCTGTGTTGCTCCTCGCCGGGAGAGTCACTATGTACAAAACGTTCTTTGGCCTGACGGAGAGTCCGTTTTCCATCTCGCCAAACCCCAAATACCTCTATATGAGCGAGCGCCACACCGAAGCGCTGGCCCATCTGAACTATGGTTTGCGCGAAGGCGGTGGTTTTGTATTGCTCACCGGTGAGGTGGGTACTGGCAAAACCACGGTATCTCGTTGCCTGCGCCAGCAACTGCCAGAGGATACCGATCTGGCGTTGGTGCTCAACCCGACGCTGACCGAGCGCGAATTGATGGCCTCAATTTGCGATGAATTCAAGCTGGCCTACACCGCCGAGGCCGGCATCAAGGAGTTGTTCGATCTGCTGCGCGATTACCTGCTGGCCAACCGGGCGGCAGGACGCAAGACGCTCTTGCTGATCGATGAGGCCCAGCACCTTTCTGCCGAGGTTCTGGAGCAGTTGCGGTTGCTGACCAATCTGGAAACCGATGATGCCAAACTGCTACAAGTGGTACTGATCGGCCAGCCGGAGCTACAGCAGCTCTTGCGCCAACCGTTATTGCGGCAACTGGCACAACGGATTACCGCACGTTATCACCTCTTGCCACTGTCGCGCGACGACGTCGACGCCTATGTGCGATTCCGCTTGCAGGTCGCCGGTTGTGTGCAGCCCATCTTTACGCCCGTGGCGATCCGGGCTTTGCATCGCCTCAGTGGCGGTATTCCCCGCATCATCAACTTGATTGCCGAACGAGCTCTGCTAGGCGCTTATGCCGAAGGGCAGGCGAAGATCAGCGACAAGGTGGTGGTACAAGCCGCCTATGATGCCATGGGGGTGCAAGATAAAGGCACCAGTGGTTGGGGTGTTGCAGCCTTTGCTCTGTGTGGTCTGCTTATGCTGGGGGCTGGCTGGCTTGGCTGGCAGCACTGGGGGTTCTTCCCCGAGCAGCAAGTGCATCGCGTCGAGGTGCCGATCAAGTTGCCGCCGGATGCCAAACTGATGAAACATTTCGAGAAGTCGCTGCAGCAGGCCGTCTATCAGGATGAAGCCATGTTGACCCTGTTCCGGGTCTGGGGCTTCGAGCCGTCGCTGGATGAGGCCAACTGTGATGCAGCATCGCGGGTCGGCTTGCTCTGCCAGCAGGGCAGTGGGCCGCTGGATGAGCTGGTGTCGCTGGATCATCCGGCGGTTGTACGTTTGTATGACGAGAATGCCACCGAGTTTTACGCCGACCTGTTGCGGATTGACGACAAGGAAGCGGATCTGCTGGTGGATGGTGAGGCCTGGACGGTAACCCGTGACTGGCTGACCCAGGCCTGGGGGGATGAGTACACCTTGCTGTGGCGCTTGCCGAAGAGCGGATCTCGCAGCATAACGCCACGCAGCAACAAGGCCGATCTGCAATGGCTGGAGAATGCCCTGAGCCGGGCGTTCAAGGAGCGGCCGCGTAAAGTAAGCAAGTTTGACAGTGAATTGGCGGCCAAGCTCAAGCGCTTCCAGGAAAATGAAGGTCTCAAGCCGGATGGTGTCGCGGGAACCCAGACGCTGATCCGCCTCAATGCCCGTAGTCGGGAACCCATGCCGCGTCTGGATCGACCGCTGGATGAGCTCAACGCCAGCGCACCACCTCAGGAACAGGGAGCCAGCTGATGTCTATTCTGCTATCTGCCAAACGGCAGCATGAACGTCCGGGACATGCCTTCGAGGCGAGTCTGGGACTGGGAGTCGAGCGGGAGCGGCAATGGTTGGGGCCGCTGCTGGCCTGGCTCATCGGCTTACCCTTGTGTCTGGTGTTGGGCGCTGCGGCCAACTATGGATGGCACTGGTGGCACAATCAGCCGATTGAGGAGCGGGTCGAGCTCAAGGAGCCAACTCCGTTACCCTATCGTCTGGCTTCGACCGCCTACGAGTTCACCACAATACCGTTCCCGATAGCTCCGGAGATGACCGAAGTGGTGATGCCGGCTCAGACCGTGGCACCCCGGGCGACGGATCCTCTGAGTAACATGAATATGGATGGCGTATCTCCTGCGTTGGCCCAGCGCTTTATGCAGGCAGTGCAGGCCGCACCCGGTGAGCCCGGGGCCAGCGAGATCCAGCCGGTGGCCGAAGTGGCTCCGCCCTCGGCGACAGCGCTGGCCGATTTGCCGGCGGGGATCAGCAATCAGGTGCCGGCGTTGCGTTACAGCTCCCATGTCTACTCCTCGACGGCCAGCAATCGCATCGTGACGCTGAATGGTCGGGATTATCATGAAGGGGATGAGATCGCCCCGGGCGTCAAGCTGCTGCAGATCCAGGCCGATTACAGCATCTTCCGCGTCGGGCGGCAGAGTTTCAGTCTGCAATCCCTCACCGACTGGAATGGTCCGCAGTAGGCGGTTGCAGTCGAGGAAAACAAAAAAGCGCCGGATCCGGCGCTTTTTTTATCGAGTTCAGTGCTTTCTTGGGCTCAGGCTTGGGTTCAGGCCGGATCAGTTCATCCAGCGATCTTTGCTGCGTCGACGGGGACGTGGCAGATAGGGCAGCAGCAGGCCGAGTAACAGGCCGACCCCGGCGATATAGCCGCCTTCGCGCCACCAACGATATTGCTGATCCTGCTCCTTGGTACCCAAGTCTTGCTGCAATTTTTGTTTTTGCTGGCGCAGGGTTTGTAGCTCCTTGCCTTGCTCTGTCAGTTGCTGCTCTTGCTGGCTGACTTGCTGTTCGAGCAGGGTCAGGCGCTCCCGTTTTTCCTTCAGCTCCCGGGCCTGATCGGAATCTATGTTATCCATTTTCAACTGCAGCTGGCGGAGTTGCTCCTGCAAGGTGGCAACCTGGGTCCTATAACTGGGGGCTGTTTGCAACTCCTTGCCGAGGATCCAGGCAGTTCGTCCCTTACCATCGATGATTTGGGCGTACTTGCCACTGGCATCCAGGGCCAGAAACTGCACCTTATCACCCGCTTTGACGCTGCCGAGGATCCGGTATTGCTTGCCCGGACCGCCATGCAGATAGGTGAAGATATCATCGGAAACATAGCGGCTGACGCCTGAGCTAGGCGTTGTGCTGGTGGCTGATTCCTGCATGGCGGCAGGAGTGGGCTCTGGTGCCGCAGCGGAGGGTGAGGGTTCGGCCAATGCCACACTCACGGGCAGGCTCATGGCGAGCAGCAAGGCTACAGGAGTCGCTTTCACACTGGATATCCATCAGAAGGAGGAGTCGGCAGCATAAGCGGCACGGCACTTTCCGACAAGCCCCGACAGAAGGCAATGTGGCGGTGGTGGCACTCCATGCCCCTCTGTGTCCGCCATCTGCTCGCCATCCTGGCAGTTAGAGCCCAGCCCCTGGTATGTCTCGGTGCTGTCTCCGCAGCTACGTGGGGTTAATAGAATAGCCACTCCAGAGCCCAGAAGATGACGATGGACAGCAGGGCACCGGCGGGCAGGGTGATGACCCAGGAGATGACGATATTGCGCACCACCCCCAAGTTGATCGCGGCAATGCCCCGAGCCAGACCCACTCCCATAATGGCCCCGACTAGCGTCTGGGTGGTCGAGATGGGCAGCCCTGTCCCCGAGGCAATGACCACTGTGCTGGCGGTTGCCAGTTGGGCGGCAAAGCCGCGGCTCGGAGTCAGATGGGTGATGCCGGTGCCGACGGTCGCCATGACTCGCTTACCCATGATGGCGAGGCCGAGGACTATTCCGACCGCTCCTAGAGGTAGCACCCACCAGTCGAGATGACTCTTGGCCACTATCTGCCCGGCGTTGTTGACAGTGGCGGCAACAGCCGAGAGGGGACCTATGGCATTGGCGACATCGTTCGAGCCATGGGCAAACGCCATGGCACAAGCCGTTACCACCATCAGAATACCGAACACCTTCTCCACATTGGTGTAGTGCATCCGGATATCCGCCTGGGGATTAAAATGCATACGGCGAATGAAGAACCAGCCGACGACACCCGCCAGCAGGGCGATCAGGAACGAAATCAGCAGACTCTCGACAGTATCCAGTTGCAGACCTACATGTTTGAGCCCTTTTTGCAGGGTCACCACACAGAGCACCAGTGCCGTCAGAAAGATATAAAAAGGGCCTACCCGTTTGGCACTTTGCAAGGGATGGGGCCTATTGAAGATAAACCGCTGTACGCTGATAAACAGCAGATAAGCCAGCAATCCCGAGAGTGCGGGTGTCACGATCCAGGAGCCGACAATACCGGCAAACTTCCCCCACTGCACTGCATCGGCACCCACACTGACCAGGGTAAAGCCAACAATGGCACCGATGATGGAGTGGGTGGTGGAGACCGGCCATCCGTAGAAGGAGGCCAGCACCAGCCAGATCCCGGCTGCGAGCAGTGCTGCTATCATTCCCAGCACCAGCAGGTCCGGTTGGGCGCTGAAGGCGGTGCTGTCGATGATGCCATCCTTGATGGTGGCGGTCACTTCACCACCGGCCAGATAAGCACCGGCAAATTCGAATACCATGGCGATCAGGATCGCCTGGCGAATCGTTAATGACTTGGTGCCGACCGAAGTCCCCATGGCGTTGGCGACATCATTGGCGCCGATCCCCCAGGCCATCAGAAAGCCGAATGCAGCAGCAATCAGCACCAGCTGGGTGCCGTATTGAGTCAAAATATCCATCAATGAGTCTCGTCAGGGTTAGCTACGGGCGAGCATGAGTTCGAGGCGGGCGCCGACTCGGTCGGCTTGATCGGCCAGATCACCGATCTGATCCAGCACCTTGTAGAGGAAGATGGCATCGATTGGGTTCATCTGTGCTTCACGGGCATAGAGTTTTTGCCGCAGCTCTACTTGCAAGCGGTCGGTGTCATCTTCGATATCATCCAACTGCTGTACCATCTGCTCGACCAGTTCCAGCTCCTTGCCGCGAAAGCCAGTTTCCAGCAGATCATCCAGCTCGCCGATGGCCTGACTGGCAAGGGCCGTGGCATCCAGACAGCGGTTCAGATAGGCATCGAAATCATCTCCCAGCCCGGCAGGGATTGCCAGACGGCGGCCCAGCATGAGCCCGGCGATATCCTTGGCGCGATTGGCGATCTTGTCCTGCTGGCTTAATAGCTCCAGCAGATCGGTACGTGCTACTGGCATAAAGAGACCGCGAGGCAATTTCAGGCGAATATCGCGCTTGAGCTGATCCGCCTCGCGCTCCAGATGGGCTATCGCCTGCTGCTGTTGTGCCGCGCTATTCCAGTCGCCCGCTTCTACTGCCCGGAAAAAAGGTCGTAGCAAGGTGCAGCACTCATGTACCTTGCGGATATGCTCCTGCAGCGGAGTGAGTGGTGACTTGGCAAAGAGTCCTAATATGGTATTTACTGGCATGGCGATACCTATGCTGGTGAATTTATGTGCATTCTGACGATGCAGGCGCGCATCCTAACCGAAGCTGGATGCGGAAATAACACGGAAATTCATGTTAAATATAACGGTTAAATCTGCACATCCAGTAATGGGTGGCCTGGATCCCCTGTCTTGTGGACTTGTCTGATGACTACTGAAGTCGAATTAAAATTTTTAGCCAACCGGGATCTTTCTGCCGATCTGACCCGGCAAGTGACGGCTTATACCGTGTTGAGCCACACGGATCGGCACCTGGCCAATGTCTATTTTGATACCGAAGATCGGCGCCTGCGCAGCTGGCAATTTGGATTGCGGATCCGGACTCAGGATGGTCAGCATGAACAGACCATCAAGTGTCGCGGCCAGACCATCGGTGGCTTGCATCAGCGTCCGGAATATAATCTGCCGCTCGATGGCGAGTGGCCGCAGCTGGCGAGTTTTCCGGCGGAGATTTGGCCGCAGGGTTGTGATTTGGGCTCTCTGCAACAGGATATACGCCCCCAGTTCCGGACTGATTTTCGCCGTCAGGCTTGGCGGTTGCTGCTGGCCGACGGTACTGAGATCGAACTGGCGTTTGATCAGGGATTGATCGAGGCCTCCGGTCTGCAAGAGCCCTTGTGCGAGCTGGAGCTGGAGCTGATCAGCGGCGATGCGCTGAGCCTGTTTGGCGTCGCCCGGGAGCTGTTGGCGCTGGGCAATCTGCGGCTGGGGAGCATCTCCAAGGCGCAGCGTGGTTACCGTCTGGCCGGATTAACCCCGGAGCCGGAAGTTCAGCGCATGGGCTTCGTTCCGGTCAGCGAGACGATGCAGGTGGTCGATGGCCTGTTTGCGGTGTTCGGCTTTGCCTTCAATCACTGGCAGTACCATGAGCAGCTGTTTCTCGAACAACCTTCCCTGGCGGCTCTGACCCAGCTGCGTAACGGGGTCGCGCTGTTGCAACAGACCCAGCAATTCTTTGCCGATCTGCTGGTGCAGATGGCGCCTCGCCCCTGGCAGGATGAACTGAGCTGGCTGGAGCACGAGTTGCAGTGGCTGGATGAGGCCTTGGCGCTGGAGCGTTTGACCGCCGAGCGCGGCCATTATTTACGTGGTCTGCCGTGCCACGATCCGCTACTCCTGGCTCTGCAGCAGCGACAACGGCAACTACCTTCCTTGGCCGCCATGCAACAGCTGTGTTACTCCGCCCGTTATGCTCATTTGCTGCTGGATGTGAATCAATGGCTGTTTGCCGCCCAGAATGCCGCAGACCAGTTACCAGAGCTGGCGCGTTTGCCGCTGCGTCCCTATGCGCGCGCCGAGCTGGATCAGAGCTGGCAGGAGCTGCATCAGGGCGATATGCAGGAACCACAGTTGGAGTACAGCGCCTATCTGACGCTGGTCGGCAAACTGCGGCGTAATCTATTGGTGGGCGTCAGTTTTGCGGCCCTGTTTGATGATGAGCTGCAACAGGGCTTCCGACTACCCTGGTTGAATATCTTGCGGCGCATGGAAGAGCTGGAGCAGTTCGAGGTGTTGGATAAGGCGGCGGTCACCTTGAGCACCCAGGCGCGGTTGGAGTTGGAAGAGTGGCTGACGGCCAAGATTGAACCGCGACTCATCGAGCTGGATCAGGCCCGTCTGCAGGCTCGGGACATGCTGCCGTATTGGCAGCAATCTTCCTCGGCTGAGGAGTAAGTCTCAGCTTTTGTGTCTCTGTCCGAGGTGGGGATCCCACGGGCAATCTGAGCAGCGATGGGGAGGGATCCTGGCGATCCGGATCCGGCTTTTTCCCCACAAAGGCTGCCATGACGGGGCGGCAGTGCTAGATTGAGGCCATCTGCGCCCGCTGGCGCCTCGTCATGCAGGAATGTTTCATGTCCGATTTACCCTCCGTGCTTCAGGATCAGGCCAACCGTCATTGGCAGCGTTTGCTGCCATTGCTGGATGCGGATCAACTGGCCGTCATTACGCCATTCCAACCCACGTTAATGCGAGTCTTCGCGCTCTCCGATTTTATTGCCGAGTCGGCCATTCATGCGCCGACACTGCTGATCGAGCTGTTGCAGGGTTCAGAGCTGCAGCAGGCCGAGCGTCATGGTGACTATGCGCCGGCATTGGCGAGCGAATTGGCGACCGTGGATAACGAAGATCGTTTCAAACAACTGCTGCGCCGTTTTCGCCGCCGCCACATGATGGTGATTGCCTGGCGTGAGCTATTGGGGCTCTCCGCCGTCGAGGAGAGTTTTGTTCATCTCTCGGCACTGGCCGATGCCTTAATTACTCAGGCGCTGGCTTGGCTGTACGCCAAGGCCTGCCGGGAACAGGGCACACCGGTGAATGCCGATGGGGTTCCCCAGGAGTTGGTGGTGCTGGGCATGGGCAAGCTGGGCGGTGGCGAGCTTAACTTTTCCTCCGATATCGATCTGATTTTCAGCTTCCCGGAAAATGGCGAGACACAAGGTGGACGTCGGGCGCTGGACAATCAGACCTTCTTCATTCGTCTGGGACAGCAGCTGATCAACGCGCTGCATCAAACCACGGCCGATGGTCAGGTGTTTCGGGTGGATATGCGGTTGCGACCGTTCGGCGATGCAGGCCCCCTGGCGGTGAGCTTTGCCGCCATGGAGGATTACTACCAGCATCATGGTCGCAGTTGGGAACGCTATGCCATGGTCAAGGCCCGGGTGTTAGGGCCGAAAACCGCTGCTGGCGAAGAGTTGCAGCAGCTGCTTCGCCCCTTCATCTATCGGCGCTACATCGACTTCGGTGCTATTGATGCTCTGCGCAAAATGAAGGGCATGATTGAAGCCGAGGTGCGGCGCAAGGGGCTCAAGGACAATATCAAACTGGGGGCCGGGGGGATCCGCGAGGTGGAGTTTATCGCCCAGGTCTACCAGCTGATCCGCGGTGGTCGTGAGCGGGCCCTGCAAATCCGTCATTTGCCTGCAGTGCTGGCCGAGCTGGGGCGTAGCGGTGCTTTGGCTCAATCCAGTGTTGATGGCTTGCAGGAGAGCTATCGCTTCTTGCGTCGGGTCGAGAACATACTGCAGGAAATCGGTGATCAGCAGACCCAGACCTTGCCGGAATCCGAGCGGGATCGTCTCCGGCTGGTTACCGCGTTGGGCTATGCCGACTGGAGTTGTTTCTACCACGAGCTACAGCAGGTGATGGCGTTGGTGCGACGTGAATTTATTGCCGTGATCGGTGATGCCGAAGCGGAGCAGGATGATGTGCCGCAGATTTGGCATGATCTCTGGCAAACCAACCTGACCCTGGAGGAGACCACCCCCTTGCTGCTGGCGGTATGCCCTCAGGAGGGGGAGGCGCTGGCGGCGGCCTTGGTCACCTTCCGTGCCGACTGCCATCGACGCTCCATCGGCCCGCAAGGGCGCGAGGCGCTCAACCGCCTGATGCCAGCACTGTTACTGGCCATTGCTGGCCATGAGGCTCCCGCGACACTGTTTGCCCGGGTCCAGACGCTGCTCAGCCAAATCATGACCCGTTCGGCTTATCTGCAGTTACTGGTAGAGAACCGCGGTGTGTTGAACCAGTTGCTGCAGTTGTGTGCCGCCAGCGAGGTGGTGGCCAAGCAACTGGCCCGTTTCCCGATCTTGCTGGATGAACTGCTGGATCCCCAGCATCTGTATCACCCCACTCCTCTGAATCAATATCGTGATGAGCTGCGACAATACCTGATGCGTGTGCCGGAGGAGGATGTCGAGCAACAGATGGAGGCGATGCGGCAATTCAAGCAGATCCAACTGTTGCGGATCAGCGCCGCGGACATTGCCGGTGCTTTGCCTCTGATGCAGGTCAGTGACCATCTGACTTGGCTCGCCGAGGCGATCCTGGAGGAGGTGGTCGCGCAGGCCTGGAGTCAGCTCATCGTCCGCTACGGCCTTCCGCCCCATACCCGGCAAACCGGGGAGCGCAGCTTCTGTGTCGTGGCCTACGGCAAACTGGGTGGCATAGAACTGGGCTATGGCTCGGATCTGGATCTGGTGTTCCTGCACGGTGGCGATCCGGTAGGTGTCACCGATGGGGATCGACCCATCGATGTGCGGCAATTCTATGTCCGGCTGGCGCAGCGTATCCTGCATCTGTTCAGTACCCGCACTCCCTCCGGCATTCTCTACGATGTGGATATGCGTCTGCGCCCCTCTGGTGATTCCGGGCTGCTGGTCTCGTCGTTGCATGCCTATGAGCACTACTTGAACCATGAGGCCTGGACCTGGGAGCATCAGGCGCTGGTGCGGGCGCGGGCTGTGGTCGGTGAGGCGGCGATCGTGGCTGATTTCAACCAGATCCGCCAACAGGTGCTGAGTCGCCATCGCGATCAGGCCGCCCTGCAGCAGGAGGTGGTGGCGATGCGCGACAAGATGCGCGCTCATCTGCTGCGAGGAACCGCCGAGCAGTATGATTTGAAACAAGGTGCGGGGGGGATGACCGATATCGAGTTTATGGCCCAGTATCTGGTGCTGGCCTATGCCGAAGCCCATCCCGACACTATGACCCGCTGGAGTGACAATGTGCGGATCTTCGATACCTGCGCCGAGGAGGGTTTGTTGACGGATGAGGAATCAGCCCGATTGAAAAAGGCCTATCTAGCGATCCGCGATATGGCCCACCGCTGCACGCTTTCCGGCCAGAGCCGGATTGTAGAGGGTGGCGAATTACTGGCCGAGCGGCAGTGGGTCACTGCTTTGTGGCAGAAACTGCTGGTCAACACCGCTAGTTAACAATCAGGGATAACGTGGGTGCGGATGCCCGTAAGCCCTGAACAAAAAAGGCAATGTCCGTCGACATTGCCTTTTTGCTGGTTGCCCTATGGCAGTCGGCCTCAGTAGAGGGATGGATCCCCTTTGCGGGGGCGAGTCTTGAAGCGACGGTGTAGCCACATGTATTGCTCTGGCGCCTGGCGGACGGCGGCTTCAATCACCTGATTACTGCGGGTGGCATCGGCTATGTCGTCACCAGTCGGGAAGTTCTGCAACGGCGCGCCGATCACCAACTTGTAGCCACCCTGGGGTAGGCGCAGGGTATAACAGGGCAACACCACAGCATTTTTGACCCGTGCCAGCGTGGCTGTGCCGGTGATAGTAGCGCTCTGCTCGACGGCAAAGAAGGGGACAAATACGCTGGCGTGGCGGCCATAGTCATGATCCGGGGCATACCAGAGTGCCTCTCCCTTGCGCAGGGCTTTGATCATCCCCTTGATATCCCCCCGATCCAGCAAGCACTTGTTAGAGCGAGTCCGGCCGCGTACTTGGGCATATTCCATCACCGGATTATCGTTGGGGCGATAGACACCCACGCCGGGATGCAGGATACCGAACATCCGGGCATTGAGTTCCAGGGTCATGAAATGGCAAGAGAGCAGCAGCATGCCTTCGCCTCCGGCGACGGCTTCCCGGACATGTTCATCGCCCTGGATGTGCATGATGCGGCGCAGCCGCTGATCGGGCCAATACCAGGCAATCCCGGTTTCGAATACGGCACAACCGACACTTTCGAAGTTGGCGACCAGCAACCGTTCGCGAGCGGCATCATCCAGCTCCGGCATCGCCAACTGCAGATTGCGACGGGCGATCTGTACCCGGCGTTTGAGCAGTAACATCGAGAGCCGACCGAGCTTGCGTCCCAGCGCCATCTGCCAACGATAAGGCAGTTGTACCAATAACCAGAGCAAGCCGAGCCCGGCCCAGAGAGGCCAATAACGAGGATGACACATCGCCAGACTCAGGCGAGCGGTGGGTGCTGAAGACATCAAAATACTCCGCGATGCGAGTGGAAAACGCCCTGCATGTTAGCAGATTTGCCTTGCATCAGGCGAATCGCTGGTGTCTGTGTGCTAGACTGCGGCAGGATTTTGTCTGTGAGAGTCTGATTATGAAGATCACGCTGCCTGATTTTGAAAAGGCCCGAGTGTTGGTGGTGGGCGACGTCATGCTGGACCGCTATTGGTCTGGTCCCACCGGTCGCATTTCTCCCGAAGCCCCGGTTCCGGTGGTCAAGGTCGAACACAATGAGGAGCGCCCGGGTGGTGCCGCTAACGTGGCATTGAACGTTGCCGCACTGGGGGCTAGCTCGATTTTATTAGGTCTGACCGGTCAGGATGAGGCGGCGACTGCCTTGGCCGACAAGCTGACATCGGTCGGTGTTGAAACTGATTTTGTGCGTCTGGCCAACTTCCCGACCATTACCAAGTTGCGGATCCTCAGCCGTAACCAGCAACTGTTGCGTCTGGATTTTGAAGAAGGTTTTCATGCCGTGGATCCGGAGCCGTTGCTGACCAGAACCCAGGCGGCCTTGTCTCGCGTCGATGTGGTCATCCTCTCCGATTATGGTAAGGGCGCGCTGGCGGCGGTTCAGCAGATGATCACCCTGGCCCGGGCAGCAGGAGTTCCGGTACTGGTCGATCCCAAGGGCACCGATTTCGAGAAGTATCGGGGGGCCACCTTGCTGACACCGAATATGTCCGAATTTGAAGCCGTGGTCGGCAAAGTGCGTGACGAACAGGATCTGGTGAAAAAAGGCCTGGAGCTGGTGGCTCGTTTCGAACTGGATGCCTTGTTGGTCACCCGCTCTGAACATGGTATGACCCTGATCCGGGCTGGAGAAGAAGAGTTACATCTGCCCGCTCAGGCCCACGAAGTGTTCGATGTCACAGGTGCCGGTGATACGGTGATCGGTACCTTGGCGACGGCTCTGGCGGCAGGTAAGACACTGGATGAATCCTGCGCCTTGGCCAACACGGCGGCGGGTATCGTGGTTGGCAAGCTGGGGACCTCCACCGTCAGCCCGATTGAGTTGGCCAATGCGGTATATGGTGACCATGAATCAGGCTTTGGTGTGGTCACCGAGCAGCAATTGAAATTTGCGGTGGATGCCGCGCGCCGTCGAGGTGAGCGGGTGGTGATGACCAATGGCTGCTTCGACATCCTGCATGCCGGTCACGTCTCCTATCTGCAAAATGCCCGCAAGCTGGGCGATCGTCTGATCGTGGCGGTCAATGATGATGCCTCGGTAACTCGTTTGAAGGGACCGGGTCGACCGGTCAATCCGGTGGATCGTCGTATGGCCGTGCTTGCCGGTCTGGGCGCTGTCGATTGGGTTGTGCCTTTCAGCGAGGATACGCCACGCCGGGTGATTGCCGAGATGTTACCGGACCTGCTGGTCAAGGGGGGCGATTATCAGCCCCACGAGATTGCCGGTTATGAAGAGGTGACGGCCAATGGCGGTCAGGTGCTGGTACTGAATTTTGAAGATGGATGTTCCACCAGTGCCATCATCAAGACCATCATCGAACGCGAATCCTGATCCTTCAAGTGATGGACGATTCAAGGCCAGCCACAAGTGCTGGCCTTTTGTTTGGCGCTTCGCGTGTTAACAGGACGAAAAAAAACGGATGACAACCCCAGGCTGTCATCCGTCTCGTGTCTCGTCTCTCGCGGCTCAGGCGCTCTTCTTGCTCACCGGAAACTGACGATCCAGCATGATATAGAGTGCCAGCGCCAGGCTACCTTCGCCAAAGAAGCGTTTCACACCTTCCAGATCTTCCACGGTAACCGCCTGATAGCTCTTTTCTTCGTTGTCGATCAGCGTCATGCGCTGACAGACATACTTGTTGGCCCGTGTCTGGAATAGCTTCAGGTAGGCCAGGCGGCGATCGTCTTTGACATGACGTTCCTCGACATTACAGACTTGCCAGCCGAGAAAGATGATGTCGCGGCCATTGTCCCGGGTGACAGTTTTTTCGTTGGGATCGCTGGTCAGTGGATCGCACAGATCCGGGCGCTCCTTGATGATGGCATCCAGATGATCCTGCGCGCTGACCGCGTGCAAGGTGCTGCTCTGCGGGCTCTGCCCAAAGAGTTGCTTGGCTTTATCCCACAAACTCATGCGTGCCTCCTTTCAATCAGCACAAAACCGGTAACGAACTAAGTTACTGAAGATGTTGATGGACTGAATGTTAACCGCTTACAAAGGCTGGAAACGCGATCGAGCTCGAAAGAGCGAAAAGCAGGCTGTTAATAAATGTAAAGGCGCCCGCAGGCGCCTTATGGAGACTGAGTGTCTGAATTAGCTCTTGCTTAAACCGCTGTTGACCTCAACCAGATCCTGCTCTTGGAGATTACCGGCAATCTGCTTGAGTTGCAGACGCTTGAGGATGTAGTTATAGCGAGCCGCTGACAGTTGTTGTTTCGCGGAGTAGAGATTCCGGGTTGCATCTAACAGATCGACGATGGTGCGGGTTCCGACTTCATAACCAGCCCGTGTCGCGGTCAGCGCGCTTTCAGCCGAGATGACGGACTGTTGGTAAGCGCGTACCGTACCGATCGCTGCGTTCACATCGTTGTAGTTGCGATACAGGTCTGCCTGAATCGATCTATGGCTCTTCTCCAGCGCCTCGCTGGCGGAAACATAGTTGAACTGTGCCTGTTTGACGCGAGAATCCACGGCACCGCCGGTATACAGCGGCAGGTTAAATTTGAAACCTATGTTGCCGCTGTTGAGCGTGCCGTCATCATAGCCGGTACCGCTGTTCTTGTAGTCGGTGTAGGTGCTACCCAGATTGGCACCCAGATCGAGGGTTGGATCATTCCCGGTCTGTGCCAGGTCAATCTGCTGCTTGGCAATATCTTTGGCAATGCGCTGCTGATGCAGTTGCAGGTTGTTTTCTTCAGCCAGTTTCATCCAGCTGTCCGAGTTTTCGCCGAGTGCGACTGGAGTGAAGCGTTTGGTGTCCAACAGGTCTAGCTGTTTGTGTTCGCTACCGGTGAGCTGGCGCAGGCTTTCATAGCTATTGGTCAGGTTGTTTTCGGCCGTGATGACATCGGCACTGGCCAGATCATAAGCGGCCTTGGCTTCATGCACATCGGTAATGGCGGTCATACCGACGTTATAACGTTGTTGGGTTTCGTCGAGCTGACGCTTTAAGGCATCCAGATTGGCATTGACGTATTCCAGCGTATCTTTGGCGGCCAGAACCGAGAAGTAGGCATCCGAGGTCCGCACAATCAGGGATTGTTTTTCGTAGTTGTAGGCTACATCGGTCTGAGTGGCTTGCTTCTCGGAGATATCGCTATTGATCCAGTTGCTGCGGCGGTAGATGGCTTGTGACAACCCCAGGGATGCCCCGGCAGTGCCTGCGGTCTGTTTATCGTCTTGGTTGGTTTTTTGATAATTCAGGTCGGCACCCAGATTGATTTGGGGCAGATTGGCGGCTTGGGCCTCATTGATTTTTTCGAAGGCAGCATCTCGCTGGGCTTTCGATTCCAGCAGTTGCGGATCTTTTTCCTGTGCCTGGCGATAAATGTCGAGCAGATTTTCTGCACTGGCAAACCCGCTGAAACTCATCACGATGAGGGCGGACAATAGACGCTTGTTCATAAAATGGGCTTCTCCGAATTATTCTGACTTGAGCGAGTGACCAGGGTTGTATCGCCAGCGACGCTTGCCGAACGACACCAATAACGACGAGTGTAAGTAAAAAAACGGTTTAGAGACATTACTATAGCGTTGGGGTGGCGAAAAAAACTGCCCTCGAGCTTACCATTGGTCTCGGGTTCAGGTTAACCTGCCAGCCTCATGGCTCTCTGTTTGCCTCTTTCATTTCAATTCCGCCACTAACTGATCCTGTCGGAGTCTACCATGTCGCAACTACCGCTGGCTGCCGAGCCCTATTTTACCGCAGCCGATGTTGAAATTTTACGTCAGGAAAACTGTCATCAGGGTTTCTTTCGTATGAATCGCTATACCCTGCGCCATAAGCTATTTGCCGGCGGCTGGTCTGCGCCGCTGACCCGTGAGTTGTTCGAGCGGGGTCATGCTGCCGCCATGTTGCCCTACGACCCGCAGCGGGATGAGGTGGTGCTGTTGGAGCAGTTCCGTATCGGTGCCGTGGATGGTGAACGCAGCCCCTGGTTGCTGGAGATGGTGGCGGGCATCATAGAACCCGGTGAGTCCACGGCTAGCGTTATTCATCGTGAGGCGGAAGAGGAAGCTGGATTGACGGTGGCTCGTAGCCAGTTTGCGCTGAGTTATCTGGTCAGCCCGGGGGGTACCACAGAGCGTATCGATGTGTTTATTGGTGAAGTGGATAGTAGCCTGGCCAGCGGTCTGCATGGCTTGGCCGATGAGGGCGAAGATATCCGGGTGCATGTAGTTTCCCGCGAACAAGCCTACGCCTGGGTCGAGTCCGGGCGTATTGACAACGCAGCCACCGTGATCGCGTTGCAGTGGCTGCAATTGCATCTGGATGGGGTGCGTCAGGCGTGGGCGAGCCCTGTGGCGGCAGTATGATCACGCTCAAGAAACGGCATGTGCCTGATCTGGCTAATTTGCACCGAATTTGCGAAACCAACTACATGGGGCTGATGAAATTACTGCCCGCGGTTGTCTTCGAAAAGCAGGGTTATGCCCTGAGTGCGGCGGATGGCCTGGATTTTCGCCTTCGGGTACTCGAAGAGAGCCGTTTCACGACATTACTTGAAGTGGCGCAAAATAATGAAAACTTACCACAATATCTGAGGGCATATTTGCAGGTGCGTCTGTATCATGACGCCCGCATGGCCGAAGTGTGTGTCAGTCAGCAGATTTCACGGCTGCAGTCTAGCTATCATTACCCGAACAAAAAGATGCATCACAGAGACGAGAAAGAGCAATGCAATCACTTTCTGGCGGAATGGTTGCGATTTTGTCTGGCCCATGGCTACGGTGCTTTTGAATTCAGACCAGATTAATTACGACGAAGAATATAGCCCAATTGGATACTGTTACCCTCCCTGTTGGCGGCAGCGAGCAACCGATTCGCCTGTTGCAGATCACGGACACCCATCTCTTTGCTCAAGCAGAGGGACAGCTATTGGGCATTCGTACTGCCGATAGTCTGGCGGCTGTTCTCGCAGCCATTCAGGCCCAGAAGCAACCCTATGATCTGATCCTGGCGACTGGGGATCTCTCCCAAGACTATACCCCAGACTCCTACCGCCGCTTTGCCGATATGGCCAAGCCGTTGGGGCGGCCCATTTTCTGGTTACCCGGCAATCATGATGACGGTCCTCTGATGCGGCAGGTGATGCCGGATTTGGGCATTAGCAATGCCCAGCAGATCTTGATGGCGCATTGGCAGATCATCATGCTGGATACCCAGGTGTATAGCGTGCCCCACGGCTGGCTCAAACCCGAACAGATGGGCTTTCTCGAACAGTGTCTGAACCAGCAGCCGGATCGCTTTACCCTGATCTGTCTGCATCACAACACCTTCCCGGTCGGCAGTACTTGGCTGGATCAGCACGATTTGAAGAATGCCCCGGATCTGCTGGCGCTGCTGGCGCGCTTTCCGAACGTCAAACTGGTGCTGTGCGGTCATGTCCATCAGGAAAGCGATCTGGAACACAACGGCGTGCGGTTTATCTCGTCGCCTTCGACCTGTATCCAGTTCGAGCCCTTGAGTCGCGACTTTGGCCTCGATAGCAAGGGACCGGGTTGGCGTTATCTGCAGCTGTATGCCGATGGCCGCGTCGAAACCCAAGTGCATCGTTTACCCGCTGGTTGTTTCATCCCCGATGGTGCCGCAGGCGGCTATTAATGGCGCAGCCAACTCTCATCTATCTGCATGGTTTTCAATCCTCCGGTGACTCGGCCAAGGCCCGGTTGCTGGGGGATTATCTGGCGCAGGCTCGACCCGATATCCACTATTTGCGGCCTACATTTCCCGATACGCCGAGTGAGGAGTGGGCGGCTATTTCCGCCTGTATCACCTCGGCGTTGTCCTCCGGTCCTGTTGGCCTGATCGGTAGTTCGTTGGGAGGGTTCTGGGCCACGGTGGCGGCCGAGCAATTTGCGCTGCCCGCTGTGCTGGTGAATCCGGCGGTGCATCCCCAGCTGTTGCTGCGTCATTTTTTGGGCGCGCAGGTCAATCCCTACACCGGAGTGGCCTATACCCTGGTGCCTGAGCATATGCAGGAATTGGCCGCGTTGGACCCGGAATCGCTTCGCTATCCGCAACGGCTGTGGTTGCTACAGCAAAGTGGCGACGAAGTCCTGGATTACCGTGTTGCTATCGACTTCTACCGCGACAGTCGTGTTACTCTCGAAGAAGGCGGTCACCATGCATTCAGCGGATTTGAGCGTTACTGCCCAGAAATTGTAAACTTCCTCCAACTCTAACGTCAGCAGAAGCCCCCACATGAGCAGCAGCAATTATCAGGCAGATGCCATAGAGGTCCTGAAGGGCCTTGAACCCGTTCGTCGTCGTCCCGGCATGTATACCGATACCACCCGGCCAAACCATCTCGGCCAGGAAGTCATCGATAACAGTGTGGATGAGGCGCTGGCCGGTCATGCCCGCTCGATTCAGGTGATCCTGCATGAGGATCAGTCGCTGGAAGTGATCGATGATGGCCGGGGGATGCCGGTGGATATTCACCCCGAAGAGGGGGTTCCGGCCATCGAGCTTATCTTTTGCAAGCTGCACGCCGGCGGCAAATTTTCCGGCAAGAACTACCAGTTCTCCGGTGGTCTGCACGGGGTTGGTATCTCGGTGGTCAACGCCCTGTCCACCCGGGTCGAAGTCACCGTCAAGCGGGATGGTCAGGTCTACGAAATGGCGTTTGCCAATGGTGACAAGGCCGCCGAGCTGGCGATTACCGGCACCTGTGGCCGTCGCGTCAGCGGCACCCGGGTGCGTTTCTGGCCCGATGTCAGTTATTTCGATTCGCCGAAGTTCTCCGTCTCTCGGCTGGTGCATCTGCTCAAGGCCAAGGCCGTACTCTGTCCGGGTCTCACCATCAGCTTCGAGGATAAGCAGAGCGGTGAGCGTCAGGAGTGGTGCTATCAGGATGGCTTGCGCGATTATCTGATCGACACCGTCAAGGAGTCGGTCTGTTTGCCGGAGCAACCCTTCACCGGCTCCCTGAGTACCGAGCAATCGGCTATCGACTGGGCGCTGTGCTGGTTACCGGAAGGTGGCGACAGTCTGGCCGAGTCCTACGTCAACCTGATCCCGACGGTGCAGGGCGGGACTCACGTCAACGGCCTGCGTCAGGGGTTGCTGGATGCGATGCGCGAATTTTGCGAGCTGCGCAACCTGCTGCCCCGGGGCATCAAGCTGACGCCGGAAGATATCTGGGATCGCTGCGCCTATATCCTGTCGGTGAAGATCCAGGATCCGCAATTTGCCGGGCAAACCAAGGAGCGACTCTCCTCCCGCCAGTGCGTGGCGTTTGTCTCTGGCGTGGTGAAGGATGCGTTCAGTCTGTGGCTCAACGTCAATATCGAGCTCGGCAGCCAGTTGGCCGAGATGTGCATCAGCAGTGCACAGAAGCGCTTGCGGGCGGCCAAAACCGTGGTGCGCAAGAAGGTGACCCAGGGGCCGGCATTGCCGGGCAAATTGACCGATTGCGCCTGCTCCGATCCGATGCAGGGCGAGCTGTTCTTGGTGGAAGGGGACTCGGCAGGCGGTAGCGCCAAGCAGGCGCGGGATCGGGAGTTCCAGGCCATCATGCCGCTGCGTGGCAAGATCCTGAATACCTGGGAAGTGGACGCCTCCGAAGTGCTGGCTTCCGATGAAGTGCACAATATCTCCATCGCCATCGGTCTGGACCCGGACTCCGAAGATCTCTCCGAACTGCGTTACGGCAAGGTGTGTATCCTCGCCGATGCGGACTCGGATGGTCTGCACATCGCCACCCTATTGTGTGCACTGTTTGTGAAGCACTTCCGGACCCTGGTGCTGCGCGGCCATGTCTATGTGGCCATGCCGCCCTTGTACCGGATCGACCTGGGCAAAGAGGTCTATTACGCCCTGGACGAGAGTGAGAAAGAGGGAGTGTTGGAGCGGCTACGGGCCGAGAAGAAGCGCGGCACCATCCAGGTCACCCGCTTCAAAGGTCTGGGTGAGATGAACCCGAAACAGCTGCGGGAAACCACCATGGATCCCAATACCCGCCGTCTGGTGCAGCTGACGCTGGAAGAGGGCGATGACACCATGCAACTGATGGATATGCTGCTCGCCAAGAAGCGTGCACCGGATCGCCGGGAATGGCTGGAAGAGAAGGGCAATCTGGCCGAGGTGATCTGATAGTTGGCTAGGCTTTTCGAGATGATGGTTATGGTTCTGCGGCCCGGGCTTATTCCTCGGGCCGTTTGTTATCTGTACGAAATGCCCATTCCTTGACATCAGTGTCAGCTTTTCTTTACACCCGAAGCCCCCGTGGTGCACCTAGCAGAATTCAGATGTCGTAGCCGGATTGCTACCATCCCGGCCTCTGAACATCGGTTTCTGAAGATAAGGAGTCTGTGATGCAACCGTCTCATGTCTGGCACGAAGATCTGTTTGCGCTGCTTTCCTCCGTGGCGCTGATTTCGCTGGGGATTGTCCTCTTCAAGCAGGCAGGCATCGTCGTCGGCGGCACGGTCGGAGTGGCGCTGCTGCTGCAGAAAGTCACGGATTGGTCGTTTGGCACCTGGTTCTTCGTGGTGAATATTCCCTTCTATGCCATGGCACTGCGCAATATGAGCAAGAGCTTCGTGCTGAAGACCATGCTGGTGGTCGGTAGTGTTGCGCTCTGCGGCGACCATATGGACCGCTTGCTGGCGATCTCGACGCTGCAGCCTGTGTATGCGGCTGTGGTGGGCGGGTTGCTCATTGGTATCGGGCTGATGATCCTGTTCCGCCATAAAGCGAGCATGGGCGGTTTCAACATTCTGTGTCTGTGGTTGCAGGAGCGTTACCGCTATCCGGTTGGTAAAACCCAGATGCTACTGGATTGCGGTGTGGTTCTGAGTTCATCGTTTGCCGGGAATGGCCTGACCTTGCTGGTCTCGGTGCTTGCTTCCGTCGTCATCAATCTGGTGCTGACCTTGAACCATAAGCCGGGTCGTTACCGCCCGGTCGCCTCCTAAGAATGGGGCTCTGACTCTTGCTGATGACTTTGTTGAGTCGTTATAGCGCGATGGTAGTGGTGAATGTTCTAGTCGACACCATAGCGCGCCAGGATCTTCTGATAGCCGCCATTGCGCTGTAATGCGCCGAGACGCTGGTTGAAGAGGTCACGCACTGCAGCATCGCGAAAGGCGAAGTGGTAGCGCGTCGGAGGGAATAGTGGGTGATGAGCCACCGGCTGGGCCAGTTCATGATCCAGAAATTGCCCACTGTTCTGGGCCTGACGCAGATAGTAGTTGAAGACCCGAGCCTCCATGACGGCACCATCGATACGACCGCGTAGCAGTTGGCGCACCTGCAGGGGTTGTTTCGCGGTCTCGGCGTAATAGGGGGATTGCGCCACTGCGGTAGCAAATTCCTGGCCCAGAATTTGGGTCGCTCGTTGGAAGGCCAGCAGCTTGAGTGTGGACAGCTGTGCCATCCGGGTCAGGCTGCCCTCGGGCCAGCGACTGCTGAGTGTGATGAGCTGGTTACGAAAGGTGATCACGGGCTGGCTGTAATAGACCTCCTGGATCCGGCTGGTGTCGACCATGCCGGGGCGCACGTTGATCATGCCATCGAGTTCGCCACTTTCCAGCATCTGGAAGCTGCGCGCCAGCGGCAGGTAATGAATATGCAGGTCATATTCAGGCGTTTGCAAGGTTGCACGCAGCAGATCGATTTCGATGCCGCGATCCTGCTCCTGAATCACATAAGGCGGGATGGAAAAGCTGACGCCGATGTGCAAATGACCGGCGCTGGCAGCCATGGCCAGTCCGTTCGTCAGGGCGACGACGAGGCCAAGGATGCACAGGCAGGCACGAGATAGCATGGCGACTCCGAAAAAAGGGCAGCAAACCCATGGCTCATAAGAGAAGTGTATCGTTCGAGCCATCGCTTGTCTGCCATGGCCATGCGCAATTGTTTGGGTAAAAACTACCCTTGGGTTTATAATCCGCGGCCAAATTCGTCATAGTCAGTTTACGGGACGTGTTCATGTCTGAGTTCCTGAACGAGGTGGGCAAACGCCGCACCTTCGCCATCATCTCCCACCCTGATGCCGCCCAGCCTTTCAACGCTTAAAACCACCTTTCATTGCACACCACAATCACATCTCTACGTACTGAATTTAAAGGCTTTTTGTCTTTTTCTCGTTTCTTTACTTTTCAATGATGTTCAAGCGTAACCTCGGAAAGTGTGTACAAACTTGAGTACAAATTCCGTTTTAGAGGCCATTGGCGAAAATTCCATGACACAAATCTGGCTCTAGGCCTTGTGGTTACTGGGTTTGATAAAGAAAGTACCTCCTGCTTTTGGTACTTTGGTTTCGACATTACAAAAGCGGAAGAAATGCGATCATCTCTAGTTTTATGTTTGTAAGCCTATGAATTTAAAGGGTTCGCTATTGTGGTTTTTGATGTGTCATCGTTGCGAGTGTACAAACAGTGTGTACAAATTTTTCTCGTTAGGCATGTTGATTGCAATTCATGACACAAACCGCCTTGTAGCCCATGTTATTCATAGGTTTGAGCCAATAAGTACCTCTGCGGATGGGGCTTGATATTTTATCGCTTGGGTTAATAGCTGGGCTGGTTTAACAAATGGCAATTATACGGCGTTATGCGCCGTAAATAGAAAAAATGGTAAACTTCCCTTTGTTATGTTAGTTTATTAAAGCTAGGTTTTACGGCGATTTACGCCGCGAAATCCTAAAGAGATAAACTAGAAGAAGGGTTTGGTGTTTAGAAATGGTTAGTCATCCCCAACGTGAAACGGTGAAAGAGTCATATAAGCAATCTCTTAAAACTCTTTTACCTTATGGCATGTTAGCTACAAAGAAGTGGCTTGCAGAGCAAGGCTTGAGTGCTCATGCGTTAGATAATGCTGTCAAAACCGATACGTTGTTGCTACTAGCTACAGGTGTTTACAGTCAGTATTCCCGAGCAGTCACTTGGGAAGGCGTAGTAGCTTCAATGCAGCGTATGATGGAAAAAAGTGTCGATGAACAACTTCCGTCTATCGTGGTCGGTGGATTGTCAGCATTGTCCATATCTGGTTTATCGCAATACTTATCATTAGGAAGTACGCCTCATATTCATTTATATGCAACGAAAAAGCTTCCTTCCTGGCTTGCGAGACTGTCATTGCCAATTAAGTTCGAAGGACATAGTACAAGTAAACTGTGGCCTGATAGTTTATCCCAAGATATAGCGTTCGTTAAAAAGCATGAATGGGGAGAGCAATTACCACCTGTATATTTTTCATGTCCGGAAAAAGCCATATTGGAAGTGTTGATGGATTTGCCTGAAAGTGTGTCATTTGAACATGCCGATGAGCTAATGCAGGGGTTAGTGAACTTATCTCCAAGAAAGCTTGATGCGCTCTTAAAGGAGTGTAAAAGCGTAAAGGTCAAACGCTTATTCTTTTGGTTTGCAAAACGCCAAGCTTATCCTTGGTTTGATAAGTTAAATGTAGAAAATTACGACTTAGGTTCAGGTAAGCGTGTTGTTGCTAAAGGTGGAAAGCTGGATACAGAGTATCTGATAACCGTACCTCAGCATATGGCGTTAGCAAGTAAAGGATAAGTTCAGCGATGGATAGAAATAGTATTTATTACAAACAAGTACAGCTTTTGATACAGGTATTGCCTTTCGTTGCCAAACAGCAATGCTTTGCCCTCAAAGGTGGTACAGCAATCAATTTATTTGTCAGAGACTTTCCTCGTTTATCGGTCGATATTGATTTGGTGTATCTGCCAATGAAGAGCCGTGATGATGCCTTGCAGGAAATTTGCGATGCACTTGATGCTATTAGCTCAGATTTAAAAATAGCATTTAAAGACATCGAGCTAACGGAAGCCTATCGCTCAAAACGCGATGCTCTAAGGTTGATCGTTGCTCGCAACGGTGTGCAGATCAAAGTCGAGCTATCACCTGTATTGCGAGGTACTGTTTATGAACCAAAGTTGATGGAAGTTTGCGCAGCTGTAGAAGACGAATTTGGCTATGTTGAAATGCCAGTTGTTGATCTAGCTGATTTGTATGCAGGAAAGATATGTGCAGCATTAGATAGACAGCATCCAAGAGACTTATTTGATGTGAAGTGGCTTTTGGAGAATGAAGGCCTAACGGATGAAATTCGTAAAGCATTACTCGTTTATTTATCAAGCCATAATCGGCCAATGGCTGAGTTACTCAGTCCGCAATTTAAGGATATTACTGCCACCTATGAAGGTGAATTTACCAACATGGCCGAGACGGATGTACCGTTGGTGGAGCTGGAAGCCGTAAGAGTGCGCCTAGTAGACCTCATTCACCAAGGCCTGACCGATAGTGAAAAGTCTTTTTTGCTATCCTTTAAAAATCGAGAGCCTGATTGGTCTCTACTCGGCTTAGATGGAGTCAGTGAGCTTCCTGCCATTAAATGGAAACAAATCAATTTAGCAAAAATGCCGAATGACAAACATACACAAGCCCTAGCAAAGTTGAAAGATGTTCTCGGTGTTTGATGTCAAAAATACAGGCATTTATGCTGGGCTGATCTTCTGAACAAATCATGCATCTTTCTGACCATCAACAAGTGATGAATCAGGCGATGATAGCTTTACATTGATTTTCAGGAGAATGCAGATGACAGCAGTAGCGCACCAGGTAACCCCTTTTCTAACATCTTACGAAGTGATGGCTCGTTACCACATTAGCTATACGACGCTCTGGCGAAGAATAAAAGATGGCAGCTTGCCGCAACCTCGTATCAACCGAAATACACGAAACAAGCTGTGGTGGCTAATAACATCATGTCGATCGGCCAATAACATCATGCCGATCACTATTTTTCTGCCCGCGTTTATAGCGTCTTTCTT
>NZ_BAAGVN010000345.1:0-35778 GCF_054780855.1 Pseudaeromonas pectinilytica | reverse complement strand
TGTCGGGTATTAGCTGGTCAAGGATGGCGATCATACCTCAGAAGCCGCGCCACGCCTCGCTCATACGAGGGGATGGTTAAGCCCGCACACCGCACTGCTGGGCCAGTTGTCCGAGCGTGACGGCGTAGGACGTGGCCGATGGGGAGCCGGAGCCTGGTACTCCCACGGCGGATACCCAAGCTGGGGTGATGACTCCGGCGGCGAGATAGGCCAACTCGATCCACCCATTGACCCTGCAGAGGCGCCATACCACATCATGAATACCATCGCATGTTTCGCTATCAATGGAACTGAGCGGGTAGCTATCAGCCCCAGCGCTATGAGCATCAAGCAGCTGATTGAAAATTATGCCTGGGAGTTCACCGGCACCCTGCTCGGCAAGACTGCCGTTAACTTTTTGAGTGCCGACACCAACGGGCCCAAGCACCTGGAGGTGACCATCAACGGGTGGACCTGGTTGTTTGCCGTCAAGTCATTCAAGAAGATCAGCAGCTTGGCGGATGAGCAATACAGCTTCACGGCCTATAGCCGCTCCTACTTTCTGGCCTCAGAAATGGTCGGCACAACGACCGTCACCCTGGGGGCCAGCATTGGCGCCTGGCAACTGGTGGAGCAGTTGTTATCGCCGCTTGGATTCACTCTCGAGCGGCCAAACCCTGCGGAGTGGGTTCAGACGCCAGAGTGGACCCTGGAGGCTGGTTCGGCCAGCTGGATCTCGGTACCGCCGATGACCATCATTGCCGATATTGCAGCTGCAGCCGGTGCCGTGGTTACGCCCCATATGACCGAGGATAAGCTCATCGTCACGCCGCGCTATCGCGTGAGCCCCTGGAACTGGGATACGGCGCCGGATTCGGCGTGGTCGCACTTGATCCCGGAGGCGATGATCCCGACAGAAACCAATGAGGCCCAGCATAGCCCACAGTTGGAGCGGGTGCTGATTGCCGGGACTACCCATGGTGTAGTCACTGAGGTGGTCCGGGCTGGGACGGCTGGCAGCGTCAGCGCTGCGGATGTATCGGATCCGCTGGCTCAGTCGGTAGCCGTCAACTCAGAACGCGGCCGGAACGAGTTGGCCGAGTCTGGCTCGATTGTCTTGATGACCGGCCAGCTCCCGCTGATGCCGCCCGGGCAATCCCCGGGGCTGCTGGTGCCCGGGCAACTGGTCAAGGTCCTGCGTGAAGACGGCGCCGTATCCCGAGGGCTGGTGCTGGAGAACGCCATCAATCCCAACGGCGTGGCCAGCGTCTGGCAGAACGTGAGTCTGGAGGTGCACCTTGGCGACAACTAATCCATGGAAGCGGATGCAGGCCATCCTGCAGCAAACAGTTCGCTATCGGGCCGAGGTGATATCAGTCGATGAGATACGCGGTACCAGCTACGTCGAGCTGAGTAGCGGAACCCGGATCAACGTCACCGGCACCAGTGCCGCCGCAGGCAGTCAGGTGATGGTTACCGATGGGGCCATCACCGCCACACTTCCCAACCTGCCATTCTCGAGAGTCGAGATTTAATGTTGTGGGCCAAACATGGCCCACTCTATGCAGTGCGCTCGAACGGCACCACATTCCCTCCGGCTGCGAAAGCGGTCAACCGGATCAGCCATGCCTCATAGGCCTGGCGCTGCTCATCCAGATAATCGTGTTTGTCGTATACCTCCCACACACCACCCAACTTGTGGCCTAGCATTTTTTCCGCAATGTGTGGTTGTGTCAGGGTTGAGAAATTGGTTCTCGCCGTTCTTCGCAGGTCATGCATTGACCATGGCTGCATGTCGAATCGCCTGATTAATCGCGGCGGCAGCCTGGTCGGCGCTTGTTCCGTCATGACACCGCCAGTGGGCGTGTTGAATACGAACTCGCCAGCGCTCAATGCCATGGCTTCCTGTAGTAGATCGATAGCCACCTGAATCAATGGTCGGCGGATAGGGCGCTTCAGGTTCTTCGTGAGATCAGCAGGAACTGTCCAGATGCCAGCCTCAAAATCAAAATGCTCTGGTCTGGACAAGCGCAACTCTACAGTTCTGCAGCCAAACAACATCAGCAGCAGGATCAGTAACTGGTTTTTCCTACTGATTTGGCTTTCGTGCAGTCGCCCCCAGATGACAGCCAATTCTCTGGTGGATAACACTCTATCCCCCTGTGACCGCAGCACTCCGAGGTCGCGCAGAGTGAGAGTGTATATAGGGTTGTTTGTAATGGTCTGCCGGTTCTGCCCGAAAGCCAGCGCCTGTTTTGCATCGGCCAGAAGCTTGTCTGCAATCCCCATCTTGCCATCATCCACCAAGCCATCAAATATCTTGAGCCAGTGCCGCCGCTCAGTCTGCTCAGCGGGCAGATCACCGATTGCTGGGAACACATGCCGCTCGAACCGTTTGACGATGGGTTCGACGCGCTTGCGGCGTTTGCTCAGATATCTGTCGAACCATTCCCTGATGACCTGCTCATTCGTCACAGCCCCGAGCTTGGCGCCAAACTCTAGGCGCCGAACGGTAAGCGGATCATCTCCCCGGGCCAGCACAGCCTTCCAGCGCAACATCTCATCCTTTGCCACTTTGATGCTGGTGGCTGGGTATGAACCCAGATCCATCTTGTGCTGCTTGCCACCCCAGCTATAGCGCATCTGAAAAATTACTTTTCCCGCCAGTGTGATGCGCACCCCAAGCCCGCTCCGATCGGTAACCTCAGTGCGCGACTCTCTCGGCTTACCGAGCTGGGCATCGAGCCACTTGGCGGTGACGGTTATGGATGACATCGGGAAAACCTCTATTTCTGTGGCTAGCCTGTGGCTAATTGGCGGCTGCTGGAGCTTTCGCCAGCCTTCGCTCATCTTCTGAACTAACGGTACACGATCAGGAAAAAGATCAGTAATAAAAAGGTGTTAGGGGTTGAAGGCTTCCGCAATCCGCGTTAATCTGCGCCTCGCAAAATACGCGGGTGTAGTTCAATGGTAGAACTTTAGCTTCCCAAGCTAATAGCGTGGGTTCGATTCCCATCACCCGCTCCAAGTTGATGCTATGCGGGCATCGTATAATGGCTATTACCTCAGCCTTCCAAGCTGATGACGCGGGTTCGATTCCCGCTGCCCGCTCCAAGTTTCCTCTCTGTTACATCCCCGATATTGCTCTGTATGGCCATCAACTACCCGTTGAGGCGTCGCCGTTTCCATCGTCTGGATCACGATGCTAGAATGGCGGTCATTTCGTTTGGCCCCTGATTGCGGGCATCATCACAGACAAGGCATCAAGCATGAAAGTCAAAACCCGTTTTGCCCCCAGCCCGACCGGCTTCCTGCACGTGGGCGGCGCCCGTACCGCTCTCTACTCCTGGCTGTTTGCCCGTCATCAGCAGGGTGAATTTGTCCTGCGTATCGAAGATACGGATCTGGAGCGTTCTACTCAGGAAGCGATCGACGCCATCATCGAAGGCATGAACTGGTTGGGGCTGAACTGGGAAGAGGGTCCTTACTACCAGACCAAGCGTTTTGACCGCTATAACGCCGTCATCGACGAGATGCTGGCCGATGGTCGCGCCTACAAGTGCTACTGCTCTCGCGAGCGTCTGGATACCCTGCGTGAAGGCCAGATGGCTGCCGGCGAGAAGCCGCGTTATGACGGCCGTTGCCGTGACAGCCATGACCACCATGCCGATGATGAACCGTGCGTGATCCGCTTCCGCAACCCGCAAGAGGGTGTGGTGAGCTTTGATGACCATGTCCGCGGTCATATCGAGTTTGCCAACAGCGAGCTGGATGATCTGATCATTCGTCGGACCGATGGCGCACCGACCTACAACTTCTGCGTGGTCATCGACGACTGGGACATGGAAATCACCCATGTGGTGCGGGGTGAAGATCATGTCAATAACACGCCGCGCCAGATCAACATCTACAAGGCCTTGGGTGCTCCGGTTCCGGAGTTTGCCCATGTGTCGATGATTCTGGGCGATGACGGCACCAAGCTCTCCAAACGTCATGGCGCCGTGAGCGTGATGCAGTACCGTGATGATGGGTATCTGCCCGAGGCGCTGCTCAACTATCTGGTGCGCCTGGGCTGGTCCCATGGTGATCAGGAGATCTTCACCCTGGCCGAGATGATTGAACTCTTCAGTCTGGATGCCATCAGCAAGTCGGCCTCTGCCTTCAATACCGACAAGCTCAAGTGGCTGAATAACCACTACATCCGCACCCTGGATCCTGTGTATGTCGCCAAACATCTGGAATGGCATATGGCGGATCAGAAGATCGACTATAGCCAGGGGCCAGCCCTGAGCAGCGTGGTGACCCTGCTGGCCGAGCGCTGCCATACTCTGGTTGAACTGGCGGGGCAGAGCCGCTACTTCTTCGAAGAGTACGAAGCCATTGATGAAGCGGCTGCCAAGAAGCATCTCAAGGCAGCAGCCCGCGAGCCCCTGATGGTGATCCGTGACAAGCTGGCCGCCTTGACCGAGTGGGAAGTCGAGCCGTTGCATCATGTGATCCAGAGCACCGCCGATGAGTTGGGTCTGGGCATGGGCAAGGTCGGGATGCCGCTGCGCGTTGCCGTCACCGGTCTGGGACAATCGCCGTCCATCGATGCCGTGATGCAACTGGTGGGTCGCGAGCGGGTGCTGGCACGTCTGGATCGGGTGATTGCCCAGTTAGCCAGCCAAGCTGAATAAGCTGACTTTTCAGCCTGTTGATGACAAACCCCGGCCTGAGTCCGGGGTTTTTTATCGGCTCGTGTCATCCTCCTCCGATGTTGCTCTTCCCGGATGGCGACCGAGTTGTGCAGTTGTTCGCCGCCTGTGCGCCCGGGCTCATTTTTTTGTTGACACATTTCGGTCCGCTGCCTAATATGCGCCTCGCTTGTCGAGTGGAGACACTTGAAAAGCCGTCCGGAAACCAGCCAGGCCGGATGCGTCATCGCGATTCGATAGACGGGTAGATGTGGGGTTATAGCTCAGCTGGGAGAGCGCTTGCATGGCATGCAAGAGGTCCGCGGTTCGATCCCGCGTAGCTCCACCAAATTTCCCGAAGCGTCAAATAGTTGAATCGAGATGCGTGTGCAGCACGTTAATCTGCGCCCTGTAGTGGGGTTATAGCTCAGCTGGGAGAGCGCTTGCATGGCATGCAAGAGGTCCGCGGTTCGATCCCGCGTAGCTCCACCACTACATATTCCCGGCGAGTGACATCTTGATGGTGTCGTTCGACAGAAAACCTTTGTGGGGTTATAGCTCAGCTGGGAGAGCGCTTGCATGGCATGCAAGAGGTCCGCGGTTCGATCCCGCGTAGCTCCACCACTTTCCAGTCAGCTGTCATCGACGGTTGAAACCTCTGATTTGGGGTTATAGCTCAGCTGGGAGAGCGCTTGCATGGCATGCAAGAGGTCCGCGGTTCGATCCCGCGTAGCTCCACCAAATCAACAAAAAGCCCGTCTTCGTGACGGGCTTTTTGTTATCCGGGATCCGGCTCTGAAGTTCGAAGATCAGTCTGGACTACCGGTTGGGCTATATCCGGCATTAGTCATCGTTATGTTTCTGTACGGGGCTGACGAGGTAAGCGTACGGTCAGCCGCAAGCCCCCCTCGGCAACATTCTCCGCCTCAATGGTACCGCGATGGGCTTCGATGGCTCGCTTGGCGATGGCCAGCCCCAGGCCATGGCCGCGAGTATCCCCGGCATGGTGGAAAGGCTCGAATACCTCCGCCATCAACTCCGGCGGGATCCCGGGGCCGGTATCCTGCACCGTGATACGGTACCAATCGGCCTCTTCATCGAGACCAACCATCACCATGGCTCCGGCAGGCGTGTGCTGTAAGGCATTGCGTAGCAGGTTGTCAAAGGCGCGCCACAATAGCTCTCCCCGACAAGCCAAGACGCACTCCTCGGCTGTGGCGATATGCAGGGTAATGAGGTGGCTATCGTTCTCGAAGCGGGCATCCTCGACCAGGCTTTGCAGCAGGGCGACCAGATCCAGGTAATCATCCTGGGACTGCGGGACCCCCGATTCCAGGCGTGCCAGCGTCAGCACCTCACCGATCATGCCATCCAGCCGCATGGTTTCGTGCTCCAGTCGCTCCAGCATCTCCGGCAGACGTTCCGGGCTCTGGCGCACCAGGCCGATGGCAACTTGCAACCGGGCCAGCGGTGAGCGCAGATCGTGGGAGATGTCGTGCAACAGGCGGCGCTGGGTGCTGAGCAGTTGTTTGAGTTGCTGGGCCATCTTGTCGGCATCCTGTCCCAGTTCCCCCAACTCATCCCGACGATTGCCCATCTGGCGTCGCATGGTCACATCGAACTGGCCGGAGGCGATCTGCCGCAAGCCATCGCGCAGGATGCGGATCGGACGCACCAGATAACGGGCCAGCAAGCCGCTAAAAATCAGACTCGCCAGCAGCGCACTGAGTGGTAGTAGTAAAGGGGTTTCAAAAATACCGAATAGCAAGTTGCCTTCCGGCGGCAGCATGCGATTGAGCATGAACACAATGACTTGCTGGCCATCGGGGAGTCGCACCTGGCGTACCGGGCCGCGAAAATCCGGTGCTGATGATGACTGATGAGTCATGGCGAGTGCCTGATGCCAGGCCTGTAGTGGCACTGTGCGTCCCAATAGATCCTGACCCTGGGCGTTGACCACCAGTGGCACCGGGTGTCGAGGTTTGTTCGGTGCGTCAGGCTCGGGTGGCAGCAACGGTTGGCCTCCACCGTCGGGGCGGGGTGGTGCGGCATCCCCATGCGCGGGCGGGGAGCCAGGTGCGCGCTCTGCGGAGGCCGAGGGTGGTTCACGACTCTCATTTGGTATCTGGAGTATGCTGATTATTTTTTTCAGCTGCGGAATGCCGCCCTCCTGCAGAGCCCGCACTGTCCCATCGATGATGAACCCGATTCGCTTGTTATCTGCTACCTGATCCGGATTCTGCAATCGTGCTTCGTCATATAGCCGTACCATGGTCACGGCACCCAGCGCCATCAGCAGCAGGGAGAGCCAGAAACCGAGCCAGATCTTCCAGAACAGGTTCATCAGCGATCATCCAGCAACTGGTAACCGACGCCTCGTACCGTCTGGATTGGGCTACGGCCATCTTGCAGCAGGCCCAATTTTTGTCGCAGGTTGCTGATATGCACATCCAGGCTGCGGTCATACCGGGTCAGTTGCCGACCGAGGATCTGTTCGGAGAGCTTATTCTTGCTCAACACCATGCCGACATGCTGACACAGGGAGGCCAGCAGGTTGAATTCTGTGCTGGTCAGGTCGAGCAGTTGATCCTGCCAGAAGGCCTGGCGTCGCCGCGAGGAAAGCTGGAGCTTACCCAGCTGATATTCACCATCTGCGGAGTCGACCTTTTCCGGCGCACTACGGCGCAGGATGGCACGGATCCGAGCGACTAATTCCCGCGGGGTGCAGGGTTTAGCCACATAATCATCGGCCCCGGTTTCCAATCCCAGGATCCGATCCACATCATCGCCACGGGCGGTGATCATCAACACCGGCAAGCTGCTGTGCTGGCGTAGCTGACGCAACAGGTCTGCACCATTGAGCTGCGGTAACATCTGATCCAGCAGCAATATATCGAACTCACCGGAGCGTGCGGCCTGCAAGCCGCTGCGGCCATCGTGGCACACGGTGACGGCAAAACCTTCTCCACTCAGGTAGTCATGCTGCAGGGCACATAATTCTTCATCATCATCGACCAGTAAAACCCGAATCATCATTGCTCTCCACAGGCGATAGGCAGGAAATAAACCACTCTTCCGTCATGGGTCAAGGGCGGCCCATGATACGAAATGGTCTTGCTTGGACAAGCGCCGGCACAAAAAATCGCCGGACTTTACCTGATTTTACACTCGCCAGGGCGCGCTGCCGGGATCTAGGGGGCCGTCAGCAACGGGGTCAGGATCGGTGCCAGCTGATCGCGAATTTTTTCCTGGCCGCGGGCATTCGGATGCAGGCCATCCGCCAGCAACAGAGCGGGATCGGTAATGATGGTTTCCATAAAGAAGGGGATCAGCGGGATCTGGTATTGCTGGGCCAGCTCCGGAAAGATGGTTTCAAACTGACGGATGTAACGGGCGCCATAGTTGGGGGGAATGCGGATCTGGGTCAGCAGGACGCGAGCCCCCTGTTGCTGGATGCGTTGCAGCATCTGCTCCAAATTCTGCCGAGTCAGGCGGGGCGGTAACCCCCGTAGACCATCGTTGGCGCCCAGCTCCAGCAGTACCCAGTCTGGAGCGTGAGTGCGTAGGGCTTGATCCAGTCGGGCCAGTCCCCCTTGCGTCGTCTCACCACTGACGCTGGCATTGACGATCTGCAGTTCCAGACCTTGGCTTTTCCACTCCTGGCCGAGCAGGGCAGGCCAGCTTTTTTCGGTGGGTAACTGATAACCCGCACTGAGGCTGTCGCCATAGACGAGCAGGGTGGTAGCATGGCTCGAATAGGCCAACAAGGCGAACAATGAACAGAGGATCCGGAGCATGGCAGAACCTTCGATGATAGTGGTACGCGAGGTGACACAAAGGGTCACGTTAGGGTCGGAGACGCTGACCATACTTGAGGGGATAAATCTGGAAGTCAAGCCGGGAGAGACAGTGGCGCTGGTCGGTGCTTCCGGCTCCGGTAAATCGACCTTGCTGGGTTTGCTCGCGGGGCTGGATCTGGCGAGCGAGGGCGAGATCGAGGTTGCCGGTGTGGCCTTGGGGCAGTTGGATGAAGAGGGGCGAGCCCAGTTGCGAGCCGAGCACATTGGTTTCATCTTCCAATCCTTCTTGTTGTTACCCGGGTTGAGTGCGTTGGAAAATGTGATGTTACCCGCCGAGATCCGCGGTCTGCCCGATGCCAGAGTCAAGGCGGAGCTCTTGCTCCGCGAGGTGGGTCTGGCGGATCGCATCCATCATCATCCGGCACAGTTATCCGGTGGTGAGCAACAACGGGTGGCGATTGCCCGCGCCTTTATTGGCCAGCCCTCGTTGCTGCTGGCCGATGAGCCGACCGGTAATCTGGATCGGCATACCGGTGACAAGATTGCCGATCTGCTGTTTCGTCTCAACCGTGACCATGGTACCAGCCTGGTGATTGTCACCCATGATGAACAGCTCGCATTGCGCTGCGCCCGCCGCTTGCATCTGGATAGCGGCAAGCTCCAGGTCAACGAGACCTCCCACATCCGTACAGGAGTCTTGGCATGAGCGCCAGTTCCGGTATGAAGCGCCTTCCGCGACCGGCTGTCGGGCTCTGGCCTTTGGCGCGACGACTGGTCTGGCAGGAGGGGCGACACGGTATCCTGCGTGGCTTTGTGCTGGCGCTGGCGTTGGCGGTGGCGTGCGTGCTGTGTGTCAGTCTGGTGGCCGATCGACTGCAGCAGGCCCTGGGTCTGGGCAGTCGGGAGTTTCTGGCGGCGGATCTGGTCTTGCAGAGCAGTCGTGTCGTGCCTGATTCCCAGCTCAAGAGCTTGCCTGCTGGTCTGGTGATGAGTCAGACGGTGAGTTTTTCCTCCATGTTGTTTGTCGGCGACAGTATGCAGCTGGCGAGCATCAAGGCGGTGGGTGATGGCTATCCCTTCTATGGAAACCTGCAGTTGCATCCTCAGGGGAAGGTCAAACCGGGGGAGATCTGGTTATCCGCCCGACTGATGGCGTTGCTGCAGGCCAAGGTGGGAGCGACGGTGGAATTGGGCAATATCCAATTGCGGGTGGCCGGAGAGCTGCATCAGGAGCCGGACGAGAATTTCTCGCCCTTCCTGCTGGCGCCGCGCGCGCTGATGCATATCCAGGATGTGGCCCCGGCCCAGGTGATCCTGCCAGGCAGTCGCATCCAATACCGTTATCTGTTCAAGGGGGAGCAGGCGGTGATTGCGGAGGCGGTGACGCGACTCAAGCCTTCGTTGCTGGTCGAACAACGTCTGCTGCAGCCGGGAACCGATACCCAACTTAGCGGTGGCCCGTTGCAACGCAGCGAACGCTTCTTTCGTCTGGCCTCGCTGATCGGTCTGCTGCTGGGGGCGCTGGCGATGCAGATTGCCATGAACCACTTTACCCGGCGTCAGGCGGATAACATGGCACTGCTGAAGACGCTTGGCGCCAGTCGGCGTCAGCTCTGGGTCTGGATGCTCTCGTTATTGGGGTTACTGACCGGGGTGGCCTTTGTGCTGGGCGGAGGCTTGGGTTATCTGCTGCATTTAGGCTTCTTGCAACTGCTCGGCTCTCTGCTGCCGCCAGAAATGCCTCCCCCCTCCTGGGTGCCATTTGCTCTGGGGTTACTGGTCAGCCTGTTTATCACCTTGCTGTTATCCTTTGTCCCCTTCTGGCGGCTGTTAGCCACACCGCCGCAGCGGGTGCTGCGGCAGGATGTGCAGGGACAGGTTCCCGGATGGTTGGCTCTGCCCCTGATCTTCTCCGGCACCCTGTTATTGGGCTGGCTCTTCACCTCGGATGCACGCCTGAGCCTGGGGCTGCTGCTGGGGATGGTGGCGCTGCTGTTGATCCAGGGTGGTCTGGCATACGGACTCTTGCTGGTTCTGCCCCGCGCCCGACGTGGCACTGGATTGGCGCTGGCGCTGGCCCATCTGCGCCGCGAGCGCTGGCAGAGTTTGACCCAGTTGGCGGCCATCGCATTGGCGCTGCTGTTGATTGGCGTGTTGTGGGCCAGCCGTAGCGCCATTTTAAGTGGCTTTGATAGCCGGTTGGGCGCGGATTTGCCCAACCGCTTTGTGCTGAATATTGCCCAGGCCGATAAACCTGGCGTCGAGCAGTGGTTGCAGCAGCAGGGCATTGCCCATTCCGATCTTTATCCGGTGATCCGCGGTCGACTGACCGAGATCGCTGGAGAGCCGGTCGCCCAGGAGGAAGGGGATGCGGGTCGAGCCGGCGTGAACCGGGAGTTGAGCATGACCTGGTTGCAACAGGCGCCACTCCACAACGAGCTGGTGGCCGGAAGCTGGTGGCGTGCCGGAGAGCTGGGGCAGGTATCGGTGGAGCAGGGGGTGGCGGAACGACTGGGTATCCAGTTGGGTGACATGCTGCAATTTAACATTGAGGGGCGGGAGATCTCGGCCCGAGTCAGTTCGTTGCGCAAGGTGAACTGGGAGGAGATGCAGCCTAACTTTTTCATGATCTTCTCGCCGGATCTGCTGCAGGATTACCCCGCCAGCTGGCTGGCCAGTCTGCGGGTTCCGGCGGGTGATCAACAACTGGAGGTGGAGCTGGTGCGCCGTTATCCGGCTCTGACCCTGATTGATACCGATAGCATCATGCAGCGTCTGCAAGGGGTGCTGGAGCAGATCAGCCGCGCGTTGGGGCTGATGTTTTCACTGGTGGCGTTGGCCGCCGTGCTGGTGCTCTTTACCCAGGTCCAGGCTGGAATTTCCCGCCGTTGGCAGGAGCTGGTGCTGATGCGGACCCTGGGCGCGGGTCAACGCCTGCTGCAACGGACCCTGCGCTGGGAGCTGCTGGCCACCGGTTTGCTGGCGGGGGTCTCGGCAGCGCTGGGAACCGAGCTGGTGATGCTGACCCTGCAGCAGTTATGGAGCGAATTGGCTTGGCAGCCGCACTATCTGTTGTGGTGGGGACTGCCATTGCTGGGTGCAGCTCTGGTGATGCTGGCGGCCCAGGGGCCGATGCGTCGCCTGCTGGGTTCTGTGCTCGCCAGCCGATTGCGGCAGGGGGGGTAACTCGTCACGCTCCGTCTCGTGGTGAGGTCACCCGGCGTCAGCCGGGTGACCTCAGACTTCCGGTACCGAAAAATGGTTGTGGGTTGCTTTCAGGGCATGTTTCAGTGTCGAGCTGAGCTTCGGATATTGGAACTGGAAACCCGCTTCCAGCAAGCGTTGCGGCACCACGTTCTGTCCATACAGCAGCAGGTCGGCCATCTCGCCGAGCAGCAGTCGCAGCAACCAGGCGGGTGTCCGTAGCCAGTGGGGTCTGTGCAGTGCCTGTGCGAGCAGGCGGGAGAACTCCTGTTGCGGCACGGCATGCGGAGAAGTGGCATTGTAAATGCCGTGGCACTGCTCGTGTTCGAGCAAAAACAAAAACACGGCTACCAGATCCGTCAGGGCAATCCACGACAGATACTGTTGACCATCGCCCAGTGGCCCACCCAGGCCGAGTCGGTATGCCGGTAACATCTTGGCTAGGGCGCCACCCTCGGCACCCAGCACCACACCAATCCGGACAATACAGACCCGGCAGCCATAGTCGCTCGCTTCGAGTGCCAGTTGCTCCCAGCGTCGACACACCTCATGGGTAAATTCAGGATGGATGCAGGTGTCGTCCTCGGTTAACGGCTGACTCTCCTGACGACCATAAAAGCCTATGGCTGAGGCATTGAGCCAGATCCGTGGCGGGTTGCAGCAGTGCCGCAACCGCTCCAGCAGTGCCTCGGTGAGATGCCAGCGACTCTCGCAGATCCGCTGTTTTTGGGAAGTACTCCAACGTTTGTTGGCAATGGGCTCTCCGGCCAGATTGATGATGGCATCGAAGCCATCCAGCGAATCCAGCTCATTCAGCGTTAGATAGTGATAAGTCGACGAATGCAATAGCCGTTGGGCCCGCACGGTATCGCGGCTGAGGAGTGTGATGGCATGACTCTTACCCAGGGCGGCTAGCAGGTGCTGGCCAATAAAACCGGTGGCTCCGGTGATCAGTATGCGCATGACGAACTCCGATCGGGATGAGGCTATGGGATAACAGTGCTTTACACCGAATGAGTTTAGTCGTCCAGCGGGTTAATCTCGCCCGATTGTCGGCATTCGATCGTCCAGGTTGATGACCATCCTGTGATGTTATCCACATTTACTGTGGGTAAGTGTGTAGATTAGTACTGGAATTGCTGCAGATAGATGGCTACAGCGCAGCTGTGGCAGGGGTCAGCGGAATTGTGGCGTCTGCTGGGAAAATGCGCCTGCTTTTACGGCAACCCTTGGGATCTTCGTCGTGCGCAGCAGCCGAGTATAAAAAAGGCTCGGTCCCGGTTATGCGTTCCTCGGATCAAAACCCGGCATCAAGCCCGTATTCAGGAGTCAGGGCGAACACAGACACGCCGTGAATACATCCGTGTAGGCTCGGCGGCGGCATCCCTGCCGCCAACGGTCTGCTTTTCGTCCAGACTCCATTCATCTTGATTCATAACAGGTAACTGGGATAGAGCCATAAAAAAAGGAGCGCTAGGCGCTCCTTGTCATCAACCGGCTCCGAGACCGGATAGGCCCTCGACTCAGGCGTCGACCACCACACCGGCTTGTTCGGATTGGATGGCGGTCAGAGCAATGGTGTAGACGATGTCATCCACCAGTGCACCGCGGGACAGATCGTTGACCGGCTTGCGCATACCTTGCAGCATGGGGCCGATGGAAACCAGATCCGCCGAGCGTTGTACCGCCTTGTAGGTGGTGTTGCCGGTATTCAAATCCGGGAAGATGAATACTGTGGCTTGACCCGCAACCGGAGAGTTCGGTGCCTTGGATAGGGCCACATCGGCCATGATGGCGGCGTCATATTGCAATGGACCATCGATGATCAGATCCGGACGCTTTTCCTTGGCGATACGGGTCGCTTCGCGCACCTTGTCCACATCCGCACCGGTACCCGAGGTGCCAGTCGAGTAGGAGATCATGGCCACACGCGGCTCGATGCCGAACGCGGTTGCAGAATCTGCAGACTGGATGGCGATCTCGGCCAGCTGTTCGGCGTTCGGATCCGGGTTGATGGCACAGTCACCATACACCAGCACCTGATCCGGCAGCAGCATGAAGAACACCGACGACACCAGCGAAGAGCCTGGTGCTGTCTTGATGATCTGCAGGGGCGGACGAATGGTGTTGGCGGTGGTGTGTACCGCACCGGAGACCAGACCGTCGACTTCGTTGCGTTCGAGCATCATGGTGCCGAGCACTACGTTGTCTTCGAGCTGCTCACGAGCAACGACTTCGGTGATGCCCTTGGCCTTGCGCAGCTCGACCAGACGCGGCACATAGCGTTCGCGGGCCACGACTGGATCGATGATCTCGACGCGATCGTTGAGGATCACACCTTGCTGCTCGGCGACGCGACGGATTTCATCCGGGTTGCCCAACAACACTGGACGCGCAATCCCACGTTCGGCACAGATAGCGGCTGCCTTAACGGTGCGCGGTTCGTCGCCTTCCGGCAGCACGATGCGCTTGTTGGCATGACGGGCCAGCTCGGTAAGCTGATAACGGAATGCCGGAGGGCTCAGACGACGAGAACGGCTGGAGGCCGCAGTCAGCGACTCTAACCAGTGTTTGTCGATATGGCCGGCGACATAGTCCTGGACCATTTCGATGCGTTCGATATCGTCGGCCGGAATTTCCAGGTTGAAGTTTTGCAGGCTGACGGCAGTCTGCCAGGTGTTGGTATCGATCATCATGATCGGCAGGCCGGTTTGCATGGCTTGCTGACACAGGGCCATCACCTGGGGCTCTGGATGATAGTTACCGGTCAGCAGCAGGGCACCGAGTTTGACGCCGTTCATCGCCGCCAGACAGGCAGAAACAATGACATCGGAACGATCACCGGAGGTGACCAGCAGGCTGCCCGGACGGAAGTGCTCGACCATGTTGTGGATGGAGCGGGCGCAGAAGGTAACCTGATGCAGACGACGCTTGCTGAGTTCGCCTTCGTTCAGGATCTTGGCGCTCAGATGCTTGGCCAGATCCTTGGCGCGAGGTGCAATCAGCTGGGTATTCCACGGGATGCAACCCAGGATGCGCAATGGGCTCTTGCCGAAGAATTGCAACACTTCCAGGTTGTTGGCCATCTCGGCGCTGCTGTGGTGGGCTTCGAACATCTCGGTCAGATCAGGGCGGGTGACGCCATGTTCATCGACCGGAGCGCCAACCTTGTTGATGATGCAGCCGACGATCCGCTTGTTCTGTACGCCACCAAAGTTGGAACTGGTGAGCTCGATCCGCTCTTTAAGCTTCTGACTGGAATCGTTACCAGGATGGGTAACAAAAACCATGTCGGCATCCAGAGCGCTGGCGATGTCATAGTTCAGCTTGTTGGCGAACGGTTGTTTGTCGACGGGAACCAGACCCTCAACCACCACCACTTCGGCGCCACTCTCTTTGACGTGATTTTCATACAGCGCCACGATCTCTTCGAGCAATACAGCGGTATTACCCGTGGAGATCATGTTTTCTGCGTAATGAAGGGAGAGTGGTTCGGGAGGGGTGATGTTAGAGCCTGCGCGGATGACGGCGGTAGAAGCTTCCGGACCTGAATGTGCGGGTTTCGGTTGAGCGACCGGTTTGAAGAAACTGACGTTGACACCGTGTCTTTCCATCGCTCGGACCATACCGAGACTCACGGAGGTAACGCCTACACCGGAGCCAATCGGGATAAGCATGATAGTGCGTGCCACTGGTGTATCCCCTAGTTGATGAACAAGTTGGCCAATTAAAAAAGGCTGCCTTCGGCAGCCTCGCTATTTTACCTAGTCTGAATCAGCCTGCCACCAATTCCAGCGCATCATGGGCAATTACCCACTCTTCGTTGGTTGGAATCACCATGGCCAGGGTGCTACCGGCTTCGGTGATGACGCCTTGCTTACCAAAACGCGCCTTCAGGTTGGCTTCGCTGTTCACCTTGAAGCCCAACAGTGCCAGACGATTCAGGGTCATCTCGCGGATCGGTGCCGAGTTTTCACCGATACCACCGGTAAACACCACGGCATCCAGGCGGCCATCCAGAGCGGCGATGTAGCTACCGATGGTCTTGGCCAGACGATAGCAGTAGAGATCCATGGCTCGCTTGGCAGCGATGTCGGTATCGTAATTATCTTCGGCGAAACGGCAATCGCTGGTCACGCCCGTCAGACCCAGCAGGCCAGACTCCTTGGTCAGCATGGTGTTGATATCGCCCATGCTCATACCCAGGGTGTCATGCAGGTGGAAAATGATCGCCGGATCGATATCACCACAGCGGGTGCCCATCACCAAGCCTTCCAGCGGTGTCATCCCCATGGAGGTATCGACAGATTGGCCATTTTTGATCGCGCAGACGGAGCCGCCATTGCCCAGGTGGCAATTGATGATGTTGAGTTCACTCACCGGCTTGCCCAATGCTTCAGCGGCTTGCAAGCTGATGTAATAGTGGCTGGTGCCGTGCATGCCATAACGACGGATACCTTGTTCGGTATACATCTTGTAAGGCAGGGCATACAGGAATGCATGTTCCGGCATGGTTTGATGGAAGGCGGTATCAAAAACGGCAACGTTCGGCAGGGCCGGGAAGGCTTGCTGTGCGGCCTTGATGCCAACCAGGTGAGCCGGGTTATGCAACGGAGCCAGAGCGACACAGGCCTCGATACCTTGAACCACTTCATCGGTGATTACCACGGAGGAGGTGAATTTTTCACCACCGTGCACTACGCGATGGCCAATGGCAAACAGGTTGTCGTTGAGTTCAAGGTGTTTGGCCAGGATCTGGTTCACGATGAAGCTCATGGCTTCTTCGTGCGCAGCACCGGCGCCGAGGTCAGCAGCATCTTTCTGACCATCGAGTTTCCATTTGATCCGGGCATCATCCAGGCGCAGGCATTCGGCCAGACCGGACAGTTTTTCATCACCGTTGGTGGCATCGATCACGGCGAACTTCAGGGATGAACTGCCACAGTTAAGTACAAGAACCAGCTTGCTGCTCATTCGTAGTAAATCCTATCTATCTTTTTAAGGGGTTTACTGTCTGGAATGGGTAGTTTTCCAGCAGAGTTAACGTATGCTTACATTAAAGGTGCTGTCAGCGCGTCCGGCATGGAACGTCTGCTCAGCCTCAGAATGTAGTCTGTGAGGCTCGACAAGGCGAAAAAGCCGGGTTAAAAATCAAGCGCCGGAAGAATACAGGGGAAGCATAAAAATAACAAAAAATTCTTGTAATAAGCATGTAACCATTTTCAACGTATGGTTATTGGGCTCGAGGTAGTAGATATGACTTTATTTCAAAAAAAGATACAAATGGGACATCTTTACATGCAGCTCTGGCCTAAAGAGAAGTCGTTGGCGGCTATGTTCCCGGAAAATCGCATTATTGCCGCGGTGGAATTTGGCATGAAATGGCTGCCAGCCTTGGCGGTGATGAGTCTGTTGCTGCAGTTTCATTTCGGCCAGCCCAGCTTGTGGCCCGTGGTGATCAGCAGTCTGTTATTTATGGTGAGCTTGCCGCTGCAGGGCTATTACTGGCTGGGTCAACGAGCGGAAACCAAGCTGCCGCACTCGCTCTCCCGTTGGTACTCGGATATCAATGAAAAGATGGGGCAGGCTCGGCATGCGCCGCATCCCCGTTATCTTGAACTGGCTGAAACCTTGAATCAGGCATTCAAGAAACTGGATCGAGCGGTCATTTATTCCTGATGAATGTGCTGACAACAAAAAGCCACCTCGCGGTGGCTTTTTGCTATGTGCTTTCCAGCTATCGCCTAGTAGATCACGTTGGGGTGATATTTGCCGATAATGTCGCGGATGGTATCCATGGTCTCTTTCTTCGGCGGGTGGATACCATCGAGCATGTATTTTTCGCCCATGGCTTCCCACTTGTGTTTGCCCAGCTCGTGATAGGGCAAAAGCTCAACTTTTTCGACACAACCGTTCAGCTCATCATGGATGAATTGCCCCAACGCTTCGGCCCCGGCCACATCATCGCTCCAGCTTGGCACCACCACATAGCGGATCCAGATCTTCTTCCCCTTTTTGGCCAGGTAACGGGCAAAATCCAGACAATATTTGTTGCTGACATGGGTCAACGGAATATGGATATCGTCGTTCATATGCTTGATATCCAGCATCACCAGATCCGAGACATCCAGCAGGGCATCCAGTGCCGCATCGTAATGACGGACAAAACCATTGGTATCCAGGCAGGTGTGAATGCCTTGCGCCTTGCAGGCGGCAAATAATTCGGTAACGAACTCTTTTTGTAGCGTGGCTTCACCACCGGATGCGGTGATCCCGCCGCCGGATGCATTGATAAAATGGCGGTAAGTCAGCAGGTCTTTCATCAACTCGTCGACGGTTACCTCGCGTCCCTCGGTGGTGTCCCAGGTATCACGGTTGTGACAGTAGAGACAGCGCATCAGACATCCCTGCATGAAGACGATGAAGCGGATACCCGGTCCGTCGACGGTTCCGCAGGTTTCAACAGAGTGGATCCGGCCTTTGAGTGGCGCCGAGTTTGGCATAGAGAGGCTCCGGTAGATTGATTTACTTACTTTACTATTTTAAGCGATTGAGATTTTGAACTCACTGCATTTAGGAGTGCAGCCTATCCTGATTCTAGCCGACGACCAATAAAAAACCCCCGGCAAGCCGGGGGTTTTGTAAATCAATCACGCAATCCGTTATTACATGGATTGAGTGAAGGTCCGGGTGATGACGTCCTGCTGTTGTTCCTTGGTCAAGGAGTTGAAGCGCACGGCATAACCAGAGACACGAATGGTCAACTGCGGGTATTTCTCCGGGTTTTCCATGGCGTCGAGAAGCATTTCACGGTTCATGACGTTGACGTTCAGGTGCTGACCGCCTTCGACATTGGCTTCGTGGTGGAAGTAACCGTCCATCAGACCAACCAGGTTCAGACGCTGAGCTTCCTCTTGCTTACCCAGTGCGTTCGGCACGATGGAGAAGGTGTAAGAGATACCGTCTTTCGCATAGGCAAACGGCAGCTTGGCAACTGAGGTCAGAGAGGCAACCGCACCCTTCTGGTCACGGCCGTGCATCGGGTTGGCACCAGGACCAAACGGAGCACCGGCACGACGACCATCCGGAGTGTTACCGGTCTTCTTACCATATACCACGTTAGAGGTGATGGTCAGAACCGACTGGGTCGGGATCGCGTTGCGGTAGGTCTTGTGGGTCTGGATCTTCTTCATGAAGCTTTCAACCAGCTCACAGGCGATGGAGTCAACTCGCTCGTCGTTGTTACCAAACTGCGGGTATTCGCCTTCGATTTCGAAGTCGATGGCCAGACCGTCTTCATCACGGATTGGCTTGACCTTGGCATACTTGATAGCAGACAGGGAGTCAGCGGTCACGGACAGACCGGCGATACCACAGGCCATGGTACGGATCACATCGCGGTCATGCAGAGCCAGCTGAATTGCTTCGTAGCTGTACTTGTCGTGCATGTAGTGGATGATGTTCAGGGCGGTGACATATTGAGTCGCCAGCCAGTCCATGAAATGGTCCAGACGGTCCATGACATCGTTGTAGTCCAGATACTCGCCCTTGACCGGCTCGGTCTTCGGACCGATCTGGATCTTGAGCTTCTCATCGACACCACCGTTGATAGCATACAACATGGTCTTGGCCAGGTTGGCACGAGCACCGAAGAACTGCATCATCTTGCCGATGATCATCGGGGAGACGCAACAAGCGATAGCGTAGTCATCGTTGTTGAAGTCGGTACGCATCAGGTCGTCGTTTTCGTACTGTACGGAAGAGGTGTCGATAGATACCTTGGCACAGAACTTCTTGAAGCCGATTGGCAGCTGTTCAGACCACAGAATGGTCATGTTTGGCTCAGGAGACGGCCCCATGGTGTACAGGGTGTTCAGGTAACGGAACGAGCTCTTGGTGACCAGGGTACGGCCATCAACACCCATACCGCCGATGGATTCGGTTGCCCAAATCGGATCGCCAGAGAACAGGGTGTCGTATTCCGGAGTCCGCAGGAAACGGACCATACGCAGCTTCATCACCAGATGGTCAATCAGCTCTTGGGCTTCTTGCTCGGTGATCAGACCCTTCTTCAGGTCACGTTCGATATAGGTATCGATGAAGGTAGCGGTACGACCGAAGGACATGGCCGCGCCGTTTTGTGACTTCACGGCACCCAGGTAACCGAAATAGGTCCACTGAACCGCTTCTTGAGCAGTGGTGGCCGGGCCAGAAATGTCGCAACCATACTTGGCTGCCATTTCCTTGAGTTGACCCAGAGCACGGTGTTGCTCGCAGATCTCTTCACGCAGGCGAATGGTAGCTTCCAGATCTTCACCGGCTTCCAGTTTGGCTTGCAGGGATTTGAACTGGGACAGCTTGTCAGCCATCAGGAAGTCGATACCGTACAGGGCGACACGGCGATAGTCGCCGATGATGCGACCACGGCCATAGGCATCCGGCAGACCGGTGATGACACCAGACTTACGGCAGTTCAGGATGTCTTTGGTGTAGACATCGAATACGCCTTGGTTGTGGGTCTTGCGGTATTCGGTGAAGGTTTTCTTCAGTTGCGGATCCAGTTCACGGCCATAAACATGGCAGGAACTCTCGACCATCTTGATGCCGCCAAACGGAACAATGGCGCGCTTCAGTGGCTTGTCAGTCTGCAAACCAACGATCTTTTCCAGACTTTGTTCGATGTAACCGGCATCGTGAGCAGTGATGGTGGAGGCAAGGTCAGTGTCGAAGTCAACCGGAGCATGAGTGCGGTTCTCTTCCTTGATGCCTTCCATGACCTTATCCCACAGCGTGGTGGTCGCCTGGGTAGCACCAGCGAGGAAGCTTTCATCGCCTTCATACGGGGCATAGTTCTTCTGGATGAAGTCGCGGGTATTGACTTCAGTTTGCCAAGCTCCGGGTACGAAGCCTTCCCATGCCTTCAGACACTTTTCGTTAAGCTCTGCCATGTTTCATTACCTCTTGGGTATTGATGATCCAAGCTTCCGCAGCCACTTAGTGGTGACGACGGAAAATAAACCAGTAGGTCAAACCAATCATGCCGCCGCCGATGATATTACCGATGGTGACCGGGATCAGGTTGTTGATAATAAAGTGGCCAACGGTCAGATCCGCATATTTTGCCGGGTCTGCACCGATGGCTTGCCAAAATTCCGGGCCGGCAAAAGCCTGAATGGCGATGCCGACCGGGATCATGAACATGTTCGCGATGCTGTGCTCGAAACCAGAGGCGACAAACATGGCCACTGGCAGGATCATGATCAGTGCCTTGTCGGTCATAGTGCGGCCGCCAAAGGCCATCCAGGCTGCCAGACAGACCATCAGGTTACACAGGATCCCCAACGCCACCGCTTCGACGAAGGTGTGATGGATCTTGTGCTGAGCCACATTCAATGCGGTCAGACCCCACTGGCCATTGGTGTTCATGTACTGGCTACTGAGCATGATGAGAGCGAACATGACGAGGCCGCCGACCAGGTTGCCAAAGTAGACAATACCCCAGTTTTTCAGCATCTGCGACCAGGTGATCCGGTTAGCTGCACGAGCAACCAATGTCAGAGTGGTGGAGGTAAACAGCTCACCGCCGAGGATGACGCACAGGATCAAACCGAGGGCGAAGCAAACGCCGCCTGCCAGCTTGCTACCGCCGGTCGCAATGACAGTGATATAGAAGACGAAGGCCATGGCGATAAAGGCGCCAGCGGTGATGGCCAGCATAAAGGTTTTAGCGGCGGGCTTGGTAGCCTTGCCGTAGGTGATATCTTCAGCAACGGCCGCGATGGCTTCTGGCTTTAGACAATCAAATGGAGATTCAGCTTTCACGTGATGGCACCCGAGTTGTCATTTTACTGTCGTAATGATAGCAACAAAAACGAGGTTCAAATTTGTCTTGGATCAATTTTGGCCGGTTGGTTCTGTAATTTTACTACATCTTAATCACGCTTTTGACGGCCTGAAGCGGCGCATTTGTGGCTGATTTGTTGCAAAGTAACAGCTAGGGGCCAAAATCTGCGGCCTTACTATTTGAGTACGGTGCGTGACTAATAGTTCATCATAAGCCTAGAAAGATGAATATGAAATGAACCAATGCCAAAAGACCGGAGCAGAGGAGTAGCGAGCAATGTAAAACCGGCCTGCCAACTGGAATTGGCAGGCCGGTCCTTTTATTTGAAAGCGAACTGCCGTTTAGCAGCTTGCAATTTTTCGTAAGCGGCCAGCAGCTTTTGATGCAGTGGGTATTGGGTCAGACTCAAATCGCCCGCTTGCAAGCCGAAGAAACGGGCTTCGCCGCGGATATGAGCCCAAACAACCTCGACTGTTGCCACACCGAACATGCGCTCGAAGGCGTTCACATAGAGCTGCGGATCCCGCTCTGGCGAGAGGTGAAGCTCCAGGCTGGCCTTCAGACAACGGAAGAAGTTGGCTCGTTCGGCAGTGAAAATGGTGGCGTTGAACTCCAGCGTCCAGTCGGTCCATTCCAAGGCTGTCGTCAGCTCACCTGCCGCCAATGCCAGCAGGCATTTGAGCTCACCTACCCGCAGGGTATGCCAGCCACTACTCTTCTCGACGGCCAGGCCAATCAGTTCGCGAACCCGGGTGCGATCATCGAAGCCTTCTTCATCCAGCATGTCGTAGAAAGCCATGTACTCTTCGGCCGTGCCGTGACTCTCTGGCAGTGCGAGAACCGCCTCGCGTAATCCGGCACCCATGTTGTTATTGGCGATGACCAGATCTTCTGCCGGGTAAATATCGGACATGCCGGGTACCAGGATACGGCAGGCATACACGCCCAGATGCTCGTAGTCTGCGATGTACACGGGCTGCTCGAGTTCATGGAAGATACCGATCAGATGATTGAATTCCTGCTCTGTGCTACCAGCAAAGTTCCAGTCAGCAAAGGGGTAGTCTTCGCGGCTCTGGAACAGATCCCAACTGATAAGACCGGATGAGTCGATGAAATGAGTTTCCAGATTGTGGTGATCACCGACTTCGTCGTTATTGAACGAGGGCGGGGCGAAGACATCCAGATCCTTGAGGCTGCGGCCTTGCAGTAATTCAGTGACGGTCCGCTCCAGCGCTACCTCAAAGCGAGGATGAGCGCCGAACGATGCGAAACAGGTGCCATTGTTCGGATTGAACAACACCACGCAGATGACCGGGAACTTGCCGCCCAAAGAGGCGTCATAGCACAGGATCGGGAAACCTTCGGCTTCCAGGGCATCGATAGCAGCCTTGATCCCAGGGAAGCGAGCGATAACGTCAGCCGGAATGGTCGGCAGACTGATGGCTTCGGCAATCACCTTGTTTTTCACATAGCGCTCAAACACTTCTGACAATGCTTGTGTGCGTGCTTCGGTCGCGGTATTACCTGCGCTCATGCCGTTAGAAACATAAAGGTTGGCAATGATGTTCATCGGGATATAGACGGTCTGCTGGTTATCCTGACGCACGAAGGGTAGGGCGCAAATGCCGCGCTCTTCATTACCGGATTGCAGATCGATCAGCATGTCGGCCGAGAGTTCACCCTCTGGATCGTAGAATTCCAGGGTGTAATCATCGAGCAGACCGTCCGGTAACTCGCCATCCTCGGGAATGGGGAACCATTGCTCGTTGGGATAATGAACAAAGTCGCCGTTCGCAATCTCCTCACCCAGATAGAAATCGGCAAAGAAGTAGTTGGTCGACAGGCGCTCAAAGTATTCGCCCAGAGCCGACGCCAAAGCGGCTTTCTTGCTGGCACCCTTGCCATTGGTAAAACAGAGCGGGCAATCCTTGTCCCGAATATGCACAGACCAGACATGAGGTATGGGGTTGAGCCAGGAGGCTTCTTCGATATCGAAGCCAAGTTCGCCTAGCTTGTGCTGGAAGCGTTCGATAGAGGCTTCAAGAGCCGCATCTTTACCGGGGATAAAGGTTTGCATGGGACAGGATTCCATAGGGCTGACATTGTTATCGTTCTGTTAATCGGTAACAGAGCGGCTAGTGTACTGGCTGAGTGAATGGCATGCCAGCAAGCTCTAGCCTGATTCCGGCTGGATCAAGCAGTTTGATGCAACTATTGCAATGATTGGCATGTGATGTTGCGGAAAACGACTTGCAGAGTTGCTGCCAATCCGTAATGTGGTGAGTCAGATTTTTATATTGTCTCCAGGGCAGGATTAATGATGAAAAAAGTAGGTTTGATCGGTTGGCGCGGCATGGTGGGCTCAGTGTTGATGAGCCGTATGGTGGAAGAGAATGACTTCGCCAAGATCCAGCCGGTGTTCTTTACCACCTCACAAGCGGGCCAAGCGGCTCCAAACTATGGTAAAGATGCGGGTCAGCTGCAAAATGCTTATGACATCGATGCGCTGACGGCGCTGGATATCATCATTACCTGTCAAGGTGGCGATTACACCAAAGAGGTCTATCCGAAGCTCATGGCGACCGGATGGCAAGGCTACTGGATCGATGCGGCGTCGGCCCTGCGTATGGAGCCGGATGCGGTCATTATCCTGGACCCGGTTAATGGACAGGTGATTGATAACGCCCTGGATCGTGGCTTCAAGACCTATGTGGGTGGCAACTGTACCGTCAGCCTGATGCTGATGGGGCTCGGTGGCCTGTTTGCTCACGATCTGGTCGAGTGGGTCTCTTCCTCCACTTATCAGGCGGCATCAGGGGCTGGCGCTCGTCACATGCGCGAATTGCTGTCCCAGATGGGAGCCCTGCGCGATGTGGTCGCCGCTGAGCTGGCGGATCCTGCTTCAGCCATTCTGGATATCGAGCGCAAAGTGACCGCGGCCATGCGAGATGAGTCATTCCCGACCTCTCAGTTCGGTGCTCCGCTGGCGGGTAGCCTGATCCCGTGGATCGATGTGGCCCTGGCGAATGGTCAGAGTAAGGAAGAGTGGAAGGGGATGGCTGAAACCAACAAGATCCTCGGCCGCGATGGCAGCCCGATCGCCGTAGATGGTAACTGTGTGCGCATCGGTGCCCTGCGTTGTCACAGCCAATCCTTCACCATCAAACTGAAGAAGGATGTGCCGCTGGATGAGATCCATCAACTGCTGGCCAGTCACAACGATTGGGTACGGGTCATTGAAAATGATCGGGCGGTGACCGTCAAAGAGCTGACCCCTGCCAAGGTAACCGGAACGCTGAATGTGCCCGTAGGACGTCTGCGCAAGATGAACATGGGCAACGATTTCCTGTCTGCGTTCTCCGTCGGGGATCAGCTGCTGTGGGGCGCTGCCGAGCCACTGCGCCGGATGTTGAATATTCTGCTCGCCAAGGCATGAGTTTGCGCAGACAACCATGACACGCAAGAAGGGCCACGAATGTGGCCCTTCTTATTGGAGTGCAAAATAAGCTGTTTGTTCAGTCTGAGAACGACACCGATTAATGTAGCGCCAGGAAACCCAACATCAGTAGGGGTCCCAGCAGACTGAGGATAAATCCTGATACCACGGCAATCGGAACCATCATCAAGCCTCCAGATTTCTGAATGATGGGCAGGGTGAAGTCCAGAGCGGTTGCGCCACCTAGGCCGATAGCGGCGGAAGGATGGCGGCGCATCAGCAACGGGATGAGCACGATAGCCAGTAATTCGCGAGTCAAGTCATTGAGAAATGCGGCACTGCCAAGGATCGGACCCAACTCGCCTCCCACCAGAATGCCAGACAGTGAATACCAGCCAAATGCTGATGACAGCGCCAGACTCTGATACCAGGGATATCCCATTACGACTCCGGCAATCAAGCCGCCGATCCAACTGCTGATAACCAGAGTGGCCGCAATCTTCAAGGCCCAAGCATTAAGTAATATTTGCCGCAACGTCATCCCCGAATTGCGCATCTGGATACCGATAAAAAACAGCAACAGCATCAGTGCCCAATTACTCCAAGTATGCACCGGGATGCTGTTGGGCTCCAGAAGCCAGCCGATGCCAAAGCCGAGAACAACGACCAAGGCCATGCGCAACGATTCCGCCATCATCTGCCACTTGGACTGCGCCACCAAACCGTCTTCTTCCTGTAACGGCGGGCGGCCACGATCCTGCCACCAGAGTGCCAACAGATTGCAGCCGCAGATGCAGCTAGCGAATAGGGCCACGGTTTGTACCAACTGCAGTATGTGTTGATCCAGGTTGTCGATAAACGCAAGTCCGATCCCCATCAGGGCCAGGATCAGATAAACCATTTGACTGGTTAGCCATTGCAGGCGTTTCAGGATCGTTTGAGATGCAAGGCGGATGGTGTAGCCGAGAACCAGAGGCAGCATGATGAGCAGGATATCGAAGAACATGAGCATTTCCGAAATGATTTGAGTCGGGAATGTTGCCTGTTTGTTGTTCTGGGAGCAACCCTGAAGCCTTGAGGATACAGAATGTGATCTGAGTTTGGTTTTGTTCGGACAAGTTGAAATTGGAGTCTGGTGGTTCAGGCTAGGTTTATATGGTGGCGGATATCGTTTTCAAGAGCTGTCCTGTCATAAACAACAGGCGTTAAAAATCGAAGGCTTATGCTTTTGTTTATGGTCTATGTTTGGAAATGAAATTGGATGAAGATTGGTTAGAGCAATGAGAGGAGTTGTTATGGTTGTCAACGAGCAGCAGAGTGTGCGGACTTGGTCCAATCATGGGTTACATCATGACTTTTCAACCAATGGGGCATGTAGCCATTGGGTGGATGCACAGTCTGAGACTATGGTGGCGGCCCTGGCTCGCTTGGTCTCCCATCCCAGTCACTCATCGTTGGTAACTATGGATCAGGAATCGAAATTCGAGGCTCCATTTGGTCAGGCCATGATCGACTGCCTGGACGAGGCTCTGGTTTTAGCCCGGCAATTCGGATTCAGAACTTACAAGGATCCGGCTGGTTTTTATGCTCATATCGAGCTGGGCTCTGGCTCTGAAGTGGTGGGCATTTTATGTCATCTGGATGTTCATCAACCGGATGATAGTGCTCATTGGTTCAGTTCACCTTTTCAGCTGAATGTTCGCAATGGCTTGCTCTACGGCTGTGGAACGCAGCAGAGTAAAGGCCCCTTCATTGCGGCGCTATTCGCCCTCAAAGCACTACAGGAATCGGCGCAACCGCTTCGGCATACCATTAGGCTGATTATCGGTACCGACGCGCATCAGCAATGGCGCTGTATGGAGCGTTACCTGGCTCATGAAGTGGCTCCCAGTTTCTCATTTTCTCCTACTTCCCGCTTTCCTGTGGTGTATGCGGAAAAACGTCTACTACAAGTATCGCTGCATGGTCCGGCCTCGACTGATTTGACGCTGGCATGTGGTGGCGCGCTGGACTGTGTTCCGGATCGGGCCCGTTATTCCGGTAAGAAACAAAAGTTGTTACAGAAAAAACTCGATGCTTTGGGCTATCTCTGGTTGGAAGAGGCTGGCTCGACCGTGGTTCTGGGGCAAACCGCATCGGCGGCTTGCTGTGATCGTCAAGGGGTGAACGCGATTGTCCGTCTGTGTCGTGGCTTGCAAGCCATTGGTTATCAACATCAGGCACTGGGATTTTGCAGCCTGGTGGTGGGAGAAGATCCCCATGTTCGGGCTTTGCTGGGTGATGTCGAGGATGAGTGCAGTGGCAAGTTGACGCTAAATCTGGCGCAACTACGGATCGATAAGCAAGGAAGTCGCATCGATCTGGATCTACGGGTGCCAGTGCATGTTGATTTCGAGCTGTTTCAACAGACGTTGCGGCAAGCCGTATCACGATTAGGATGGCGTTATCAGGAATTGGGCCACGTTCCGCCCCTGTATGTTCCGGCTACATCGCCTGCGGTCATCCAGTTGAGTCAGGCCTATCAGGAGGTGACGGGGGAGCAACGAATGCCAACCGTTTCTAGCGCGGTCAGTTATGCGCGCTCACTGCCAAATTGTGTACCGTTTGGCGCCTTTTTATCCGAATATCCAGAGGCGGCACCACAGGCTAACGAACATGTGGCCTTGGATGAGTTATTGCAAGCCAGTAAAATTTTTGCCTGCGCTTTAAGCCGATTGCAGCAGATCCCATTAGGGATCGCGGTGGGGCGCCAAAGTTGATCGTTTGCACTCCTATGCATCACTAGCGCGCTATTAATGCAGATATTGCGTTTTTTTTGAATTTTAATTCGGCTTTCTGCTTCTCAATCTGCCGTTCATCTTGTAATTTGTGATCACTCTGGTATTTCCCTGCCGAGTGAGCGCGGTTTTATCATTCTGATAAACCGATGCCTGGAAGGCACATCAAGAAACAAGGTTGTTGACGCATGAGTGACGTAGCCACGCTTGAGGTCCGAAATCTGCATAAATATTTCGGATCCCATGAGGTTTTAAAAGGCATCAATCTAACGGCCCACAAAGGGGACGTTATCTCTATCATAGGTTCTTCCGGCTCCGGTAAATCAACATTCTTACGTTGTATCAATCTGTTAGAAACACCGTCTTCCGGTGATGTGCTGGTGCATGGCGAGTTGATTCGCATGAAAGCTAATAAGCTGGGTGAGCGTCATCCGGAGAGTCGGCAGCAGGTCGAGCGGATCCGCTCCCGGCTGGCGATGGTCTTCCAAAGCTTCAATCTATGGTCTCATTTGACCGTATTGCAAAATGTCATCGAAGTGCCGATCCAGGTGCTCAAAGTTCCCCGTGCCGAAGCTATTGAAAAAGCCGAGATGTTATTGCATCGGGTTGGCCTGTATGAGCGCCGCGATTATTACCCAGGACACCTCTCGGGTGGTCAGCAACAACGGGCAGCAATAGCTCGTGCGTTGGCCGTCGATCCGGAAGTCATGCTGTTTGACGAGCCCACGTCAGCCTTGGATCCGGAGCTGGTGGGGGAAGTGTTGCAGGTCATGCGCACCCTGGCCGAAGAGGGACGGACCATGCTGGTCGTCACCCACGAGATGTCATTTGCCCGGGATGTTTCAAATCGGGTCATGTTCTTGCATCAAGGAGTGGTGGAAGAGGAGGGCGATCCGAAGCAGGTCTTCTCCAACCCGACATCAGAACGTTTCAAACAATTTATTTCGTCCATCTATTAATCAGGTCAAGGAGTTAGATATGAAGAAGGTATGGGTTACGGCCGCTATGGCGCTGGTTCTGGCCGCTGGTGTTCAAGCCAAGGAGTGGAAAGAGGTGCGCATTGGTATCGAGGGCGCTTATCCTCCGTTTTCTCGGACTGAAGCCAATGGCGATATGACCGGCTTTGACGTCGATATGGCCAATGCTCTGTGCGTCGAAATGAAGGTCAAGTGCACCATCGTCAAACAAGATTGGGATGGCATGATCCCGAGTCTGCTGGCGCGTAAATTCGATGCCATCATCTCGACGATGGATATCACCCCTGAACGTCTCAAGCGCGTTGATTTTTCAGATAAGTACCAGCATGTCCCGGCTCGTTTTGCCACCAAGAAGGGTACCCAGCTGGAATTGACCGCCGAGTTCATGAAGGGCAAGAAAGTCGGGGTTCAACGCGCCACCTCGATGGATTCTTACATCACCGATAACTTCCCAGGTTCGGACATCAAGCGCTACGGCACCGCTGAAGAAGCGTATCTGGATCTGAAGTCCGGCCGCATCGACTATGTGCTGGCTGATTATGCCTCCTTGCTGGATGGTTTGATCAAGAAGGAAGATGGCAAGGACTACGAGCTGGTCGGCCCGGGCCTGACCGATCCGCGCTGGTTTGGTATTGGTGCCGGTGTCGCCCTGCGTAAAGGGGATGCGGATCTGAAGGCCCTGTTTAATCAGGGGATCAAGGATCTGCGTGCCAATGGCAAGTACAAGGCCATCAACGACAAGTACTTTGATTTTGATGCCTTCGGCGAATAATCACCCGAGTCGTAGACGGGCCTGCGGGCCCGTCGTCAATGGATGTGACAATGTTTGATTTAAAGGGTTACGAGGCTTCCTTGTTGGAGGGAGCCTGGATGACATTGCAGGTCTCCTTGCTGTCGGTCGTGCTGGCCATGGTGCTTGGCATGATAGGCGCTGTGTCGAAATTATCCCGCTACCGGATGGCCAAGCGTCTTGCGACCCTCTACACCACGGTCGTACGTGGTATTCCGGATTTGATCCTGATGATGCTGCTGTTTTTCGGCGGTCAGGTATTCGTCAATTTTCTTTGTACCCAGATCAATGAACATCTCAATGAGTGGGTGTTGCAAGGGAATGCTCAACACGAATGGACGGCCTATGTGCCGGAATATGTTGATATCAGTCCGTTTATTGCCGGTGTGCTGACCATTGGTTTTATCTTTGGTGCCTACATGACCGAGACCTTTCGAGGTGCCATTTTGGCTGTGGATCGGGGTCAGCTGGAGGCCGCAGCTGCCTATGGGATGACGCCGTGGCAGGTGTTTCGCCGCGTGCTGTTTCCGCAGATGGTGCGCCATGCTTTACCCGGATTTGGCAACAACTGGTTGGTTTTGCTCAAAACCACGGCGCTAGTCTCCGTCATTGGACTCGATGACATGGTACGCAAGGCCGGATTAGCCGCTGGGACTACTCAACTGCCATTTACCTTTTACATGGCGGTTGCCTTGATCTTCCTCGTGTTTACCGCGTTTTCGACCACCCTGCTGAAGTGGGCCGAACGTCATTATTCGATTCAGACGAGGTAAGCCATGTTTGATTTTTCTATTATTCTGCAAGAATGGCCCACCTATCTGCAGGGGCTTGGCAATACCGTCTGGCTGGTGGCAGTGTCATTGCTCTTGGGGTTGTCTATTGCTATCCCTCTGGGAATTTGTCGCAACAGTGTGAACCCGTTATTACGGTTACCAGCTTGGGCTTATATCTATTTTTTCCGTGGCACCCCGATGCTGGTGCAACTCTTCATCATCTACTATGGGGCTGGGCAGTGGGACGGCTTGCGCAACTCCTGGGCCTGGGAGTGGTTTCAGGAGGCCTGGTTCTGCGCTTTGCTCTCTTTCACCTTGAACACGGCGGCTTACACCGCGGAAATTGTGCGTGGCGCGATCCGCACCATTCCCAAGGGCGAGATTGAAGCGGCTCAAGCCTTTGGCATGACGCCCTGGCAGACCATGACCTGTATCCTGTTACCGAGTGCGTTGCGTCGGGCACTACCGGCCTACAGCAATGAGGTCATCTTCATGCTGCATGGTTCCGCGGTCGCGGGAATTATTACCATAGTTGATTTGACCGGCGCGGCGCGGATCATCAATGCGCGCTATTACAGTCCGTTTGAGGCCTTTCTGACCGCAGGTCTGCTCTATATGCTGCTGAGTCTGTGTATCGTCTGGGTCTTCCGGCGGCTGGAACAGCGTTGGCACGTACATTTAAGGCCGCGAAGCGTCTAGGTTCTGCTGCTGGCGACACGGTGACATGCTACTATGTCACCGTTTTTCATTTCTGGGGTTCTTAAGGAGCCTGTCGTTGCGCGCTGTGTTGTTCACTTTACTGCTGCTGTATGGGAGCTTGCCGCTCCAGGCGGCCGAGCAGGTCGTTTTTGCCGCTGAACCCTCCTGGTTGCAAGCTGTTGCTACCCCGACCTCGCCGCCACAAGCGGCGGTTTCGGGTCAACGTTATCTGCTAGTGGATCGACAAAATTATGTGGATTCATCCCAGGTGCAACGTTTCAGTCGATTTGTCATCCAGATCACCAGCACCGAAGGCCTGGAGAAGGCGTCACAACTGGCTTTCGATTTTGATCCCAGCTACGAAACCCTGACCATCCACAAGGCCCAGGTCTGGCGCGCCGGCAAGGCGCTGGATCGTCTCGAGCCGAATGAACTACGCGTGTTTCAGCGCGAGGCCAACCTGGAACGTTTTCTCTACTCCGGGACGCGAACGGCTTACCTGATCCTGCCGGATATCCGGGTTGGAGATGTTCTGGAATACAGTTACACGGTGCAGGGCAATAACCCGGTGATGGCAGGGCGTTATAGCGAAATGCTGGCCATGGATTGGGATATTCCGATTGCGCGGAATAGTTTGCGCTTGCTGGTGGCACCGAGCCGCGCCTTGTTTTTCCAGGCTCCCAAAGAGAGTGACGTCCAGGTCAAAGTGAGCGAATCCTCCGGCCGGCGCGAAATTTTATGGCAACAAGAGAATGTCCCGGCCGTGGAGTTGCAGTCGGATACGCCAGCCTGGTACACCCCGAATCGGACCCTGAGCGTCAGCGAGTTTGCCAGTTGGGCCGACGTCGCCCAATGGGCCATGCCCCTCTACGATGATGCGGCGGCGGTCGATCCTACCGTGCAGTTGCTGGCCGATCAGTTGGCCGCACATCAGGATGCCGCGGGAAAAGTAATGGCCGCCCTGCACTTCGTGCAGCAGGAAATTCGCTATCTGGGAATGGAAGATGGGATTGGTTCACACCGACCCCGCCATGCCGCCGATACCCTGTATCGCCGTTATGGCGACTGTAAAGACAAGACGGTGCTGTTGATGGCGCTGCTCAAGGCGATGGGCTTCAAGCCCTCGGCGGCGCTGGTGAGTCTCGATCAGGGAGCCGGCCTTCCCAACCAGCAGCCTTCGCCCTACCTGTTCGATCACGTCATTGTGACTCTATTACTGGATGGCCAGCGGTTATGGTTGGATGGCACCCTCCTGAATCAGGGTGATCGTCTGGATACTGTGGCCGTGCCCTATTATCGTTATGCGCTCCTGGTTGCAGCCGGAGCCACCAGCCTGACACCGATGGATGGTGATTACCGTCCCGCTGAGGTCTCGGTCCGTCATGAGCTCTGGGTGCAAAAAGATCAGAACCGGTTGCAGATTGAAAGCCAGTATCAAGGGGAGCAAGCCGAGCAGCAGCGTAGCCAGTGGCTGAACAGTACGCCGCAAGCGATTGGTCGCCGCTTTGAGGACTATTACGCGCGCATCTATGGCGATCTGGTGACAGTCGGCGCCGCCCAAGTCAGTGATGATCGACAACTGAACCAATTGGTGATGCGGGAAACCTATCTGACGCCTGGCGGTCAGCAGTTTGTTGCCGAGCAGGGATTGGATATCTACGCCGACTTGCTGGATAGCTACCTGAAAGATGTGGATAGCAACCGCACCCAGCCGCTGATGCTGTCAGCTCCCATCCGTTTGAAGCAGGAGTTCCTGATCCACTTGCCCAAACCCATGCAGATAGCGCCCTACCAGTCGACGCAAGACAATGCGGTATTCCGCTTTGGTTTACAGGTGGAGCCACTGGACAAGCAGTTGCTGCGTGTCAGCTATCGTTACGAGAGCCTGCTGGATAGCGTCCCAGTCGCCGAGTTGGCCCGTTATCGGGAGCATGTGCGCCGAGCCAAAGAGCAGCTGAGTCTGAACTTCTCGTTGCCAATGCGGTGATACTGTGGCTTTGGCCGCCGAGTCGTAGACAAGACAAAGGGGCGAGCTCGCCCCTTTGTTATTGCTGGATCCGCTAGGGTTGCAACGGCTGGTAATTAGCGGAATGTGGCCCATATGGGGGCGTGGTCGGAGGGCTTTTCGACACCGCGCAGTGGGTAGTCGATCCCGGCCTCATCGAGGCGAGCCAGCAGCGGTGCCGTCGCCAGAATCAAATCGATCCGCAACCCCCGATTTTCGTCAAAGCCCTTGCTGCGATAATCAAACCAGCTGTAGCGATCCTGGGTCTCGGGAAACAGATGACGGAAGGTATCTATGAGCCCCCAGCCTTTCAGGCGGGCGAGCCATTCGCGCTCTTCGGGTAAAAATGAGCACTTCCCATCACGCAGCCAGCGTTTGCGATTGGTTTCGCCGATGCCGATGTCGCAATCTTCCGGAGAGATATTCAAGTCGCCCATCACCACCAGCTCCTCGTCCGGCTGATGCTGCTCGAGCAGCAGACTCTGCAGGTCTGCATAGAATTTTTCTTTAGCCGGGAACTTGGTCGGATGGTCGCGACTCTCGCCCTGGGGGAAGTAGCCATTCATCACGGTAAGGCGGCGGCCATCCGCCAGTACAAAACGCGCACTGATCAGACGACGCTGAGCCTCCTCGTCGTCACCAGGAAAGCCTCGGTTCACCGATTCTGGCTCCTGCTTGCAGAGTAATGCCACCCCATAATGTGCTTTTTGGCCATGAAAATAGACGTGATAGCCCATGGCCTCTACGTCAGCCCGCGGGAAGGCGTCATCATGCACCTTGATCTCCTGCAGGCCGATAATATCGGGTTGATGAGCATCAATCAGCGCCTGCAGTTGCGGCAGCCTGGCACGTAATCCATTGATGTTAAACGATACTATTTTCATGCGATCTCTCTTCTCGGTTCGGCTTGCGGATCACGGGCGACTCTTTTGCGCCTGCAGATCTTCTTGTAGTTTGCGCAGACGCTCCAACTGGGTTGGATTGAGCTGGACCCCGTCGAGCAGAGCTAGTGTGCTCTTGCACTCGTTCAGCAACTCGGTCTGGGGTTTGCCATGACTCTTGGTCAATTGCAGCAACGCTTGCGCCTTGTTGATGGCGGCATTGGTATTGGCAGGAGCCCGTCGTAAGGCTTCGCGGAAGCAGCCCAGAGCCTCTTCAATGCGACCTTGGGTATAGGCTTTGATCCCTTGTTCGTTGAGCTCTCGATATTTTTGTTGTCGCTCTTGCTGGGCTTTATCGTCGAAGGTGGTGCGGACACAGGTTAATAACAGCGGCTCGACATTTTCCTGCTGCCGTAACAGGGGTTGTAGCTGCTCGGCGTACTCATATTCACCCAGTTGGGCTAACCCCAGCACCATATTGCTGAGTAGCGGGGCGGCCATAGTGGCGGGTTCACTCTGGTACGGCTGGATCGCCTTGTAGAGCATCTTCTTGCCACGCACCACCTCGCCGCGGGCGACTTGAACTCGTGCCTGGCAGATTTGTTCGAAGGTGGCGAAGTCAAATTCGCTCTCGACCAGAGTCTGCCGACAACGCGAGAGAGCATTACCCACCTGCTTTTGCAAATTGCCGATGTGGTAGGGGTCGCTACTGTTCATGGCGTAGAGGATCAGACAATGAATATGACTGCCCAGTAGTTGGGCATTCTTGCCATGGTCGTAGCGATTCAGATCCAGCATGGTGGCGGTGGAATCCCGGGCGCGCAAGTAGTCGCCTTGTGCCAGCGCCATCTCCGCCAATTGCCGATGCAGCATACCGGACTGCGGGGAGATTTCGGTGGCTCGACTGAGGGTATCGAGCGCATCCTGCGGGTTATTGCTGGCTAACTGGGCGGCCGAGAGCCAGCGATAGGCGTCCACCATCAGTGGGCGCAGCCGTAGGGCGGTGTGTAGGTGTGCGATCGCATCCTCGTACTGGCCGAGTAAATGGCAGACCTTGCCGAGACCCAGTCGTAACCAGCTGGATTCGCTGCTGGCCAATCCTTCGCGCAGTACAGCCCGGGCGGCCATGGGATCGTCGAGACGGACATGCATCTCCGCCATCAGGCAGCGACAGAAGGTCGCATATTTTGAACCACTGTCGATGACCGGTTGGCACTGGGCGATGACGGCGGCAAAGTCTTCCTTCTCGAGGGCGACAAAGATGCCCTTGAGTTCCTGCTTGCGTTGCAAGGCGCGTTGCAGGCGCTGTCGTAACTGTTCTTGGGAGAAGGGCTTCATCATGTAGCCATCGGGCTCACTCTCCAGAGCACTGAGTACCATGGCGCGGCTATTGTCGCCGCTGATGATGAAGACGATGGATTCCGGTGGCAGCAGATGTTGTTCGCGCAGATATTCCAGCAGTTGGCGACCGTTCTCGCCCATGCCCAGGTTGTAATCGAGCAGATAGATGTCGAACTCTTCTTTCTGGCAACGACGACGCGCCTCTTCGGCGGAACCGAGAATGGTGACCTTGTTGAATCCAATATTGATCAACATGGCCTTCATCAGCACCTGAAACGAGCGCTGATCATCCACCAGGAGAATTTTTTTGTCCCGGAAGAGCGAGGAGATGCTGGTGGTCGTTGTGTCTTGTACGAGCAGATCTGTCATCGCGACAAGTTCATTGGCTGGCCCGGAGGGCGGTGGGCATACTATAACGGAAATTGTTGCAATACGGACTAGAAGAAGGCTGGCTTTTCACGGTGCAGTGAGCAAGAAGATGGTGGAGGGAGAAGGATTCGAACCTTCGAAGGCAGAGGGCGCTGTTCCCTTTACGTGTTGTTGACTATTTTCACCCCACCCGATAACCAGGATTTTGCACTGTTGGGCTCTTGGTT
>NZ_BAAGVN010000344.1:0-34495 GCF_054780855.1 Pseudaeromonas pectinilytica | reverse complement strand
TTGGTATCCATAGCGGGCACCTCAGTCCAGCGAACTTACTGCAAGTATAGATTGCCCCAACACGTAAAGGGAACAGCGCCCATTTCATACCATGAAGTAATTCATTGCACAGGAGTAGCATTATGAGTCTGGCTTTAATCAGGGAACATGCCGACGTCAAGGAAGAGTTCGACCGACTCAGTAAAATAAGGCATGAGCAATTTATGTCTTCGGTGGCGAATATGATTGCTGAAATCAAAAGTTTCGCCGCCAGTTATATGAAGGCAAATGATTTTCTGGTCACGGATCATCCAGAAGGCAAGACCATTACTGGCACCTATAAGGATGTGAAAATTTCGCTGAAATATCCGGAGGTCGAAGAGCGCTCACCGGATGCCCATAGCGTTTTTGAGGTCAGCCACAATCATAAGTCATTGACGGTCGGTGCTTCGTTGACCACAGCGGGAGAGTCAGTGAGCGGCGGCTTTATCTCATACAGCTCCAAGGAAGATCGGCTGCGCAAGGAGATCGATAGTTTCAAGGCACGGATCGAGCGCTTGAAGTCCTTGGGGCTCCAGGATATCAGCGGTAGTTATTCGTTATGTCTGATTGAAAAAAGAAATGGTATCGTCGCCTATAAGCGTCATACCCAGAGTATCGTCGATGTGATCGACGAGATTATCAAATAGCCACCGAGATCATTCGCTATGCTGTCCAGGTTCGGTATTTAATGCTGTGATCTGAAAACAAGCGAGGGGCTAATGCCCCTCGCTTCATTCATGTTTCATCACGCCATCCGGATCAGAAATTTTCCGGGATTAGAATGGTGGGTGTCGGATTGGGTAACTGATCCGGATAATCCAGGTTGTAATGCAAGCCTCGCGACTCCTTACGGCTAATCGCGGAATGGACAATTAATTCGGCCACCTGCAGCAAATTGCGCAACTCCAGCAAATTATTCGAGACGCGGAAATTGGTGTAGTACTCCTGAACTTCCTGCTTGAGTAAATCAATCCGCCGTTTGGCGCGAGCCAAGCGTTTATCGGTGCGAACTATGCCGACGTAATCCCACATAAATAGCCGTAGCTCATGCCAATTATGCTGGATGACCACCTCTTCGTCAGAATCGATCACCTTGCTCTCGTCCCAGGCCGGTAGCGAGGGCGGCTCACTGCTCATCGGCAGACGGGCGAGAATATCTTCGGCAGCGGCATGCGCGAAGACCACGCACTCCAGCAAGGAGTTGGAGGCCATTCGGTTGGCACCGTGCAGGCCGGTATAAGAGACTTCACCAATGGCATACAGGCCGGGCACATCGGTCTGGCCCTTGTGATCGATCATCACGCCACCACAGGTGTAGTGTGCGGCCGGTACCACAGGAATCGACTGGCTGGTGATGTCGATGCCGATCTTCATGCAGCGTTCATAGATGGTCGGGAAGTGCTTGACGATGAAATCGGCCGGTTTATGGCTGATATCCAGATACATGCAATCGGCCCCCAGACGCTTCATCTCGTAGTCGATGGCGCGGGCGACTATGTCGCGAGGAGCCAGTTCGCCTCTGGGGTCGAAATCGGTCATGAAGCGCGAGCCATCGGGACGGCGCAGATAGGCGCCCTCACCGCGCAGGGCTTCGGTGAGCAGGAAGTTGCGATCCTCCGGATGGAACAGGGTGGTGGGATGGAACTGGTTGAATTCCATGTTGGCCACCCGACACCCGGCGCGCCAAGCCATGGCAATACCGTCGCCGGAGCTGACGTCTGGATTCGAGGTGTATTGATAGACCTTGGAGGCTCCTCCGGTCGCCACCGCCACAAAACGGGCACGGACCACCTCGACCTCTTCGCGATTGCGGTTCCAGATATAGGCACCCAGCACCCGATTACCGGGCAGACCCAGCTTGCGGGTGGTGATGAGATCGACCGCATTGAAGCGCTCCATCAACTGGATATTCGGGTGACTTCGCACCTGATCCACGAGCGTGATCTGTACCGTTTTGCCGGTAGCATCGGCGGTGTGGAAAATGCGGCGATGGCTATGGCCACCTTCCCGAGTCAGGTGATAAGCCGGTAGGCCATCTTCCGTGGTTGACTCCACCTGATCGAAAGGCACACCTTGCTGGATCAGCCATTCGATACAACGCTTGGCATTGCGGGCGGTAAACTCGACCGCATCCCGGTCACATAGACCGGCTCCGGCATTCAGGGTGTCGCTGACGTGGGACTCGATACTGTCCTTTTCATCGAAAACGGCAGCGATGCCTCCTTGGGCATAATAGGTGGCCCCCTCACTCAAGGGTCCCTTGCTCAATACCATCACCCGCACGTGTTCAGCAAGACGCAACGCGAGGGAGAGGCCGGCGGCACCACTGCCAATGATAAGAACATCACAGCTGTATTCAACGTTCTGTTTCATAAGTATCATTGGCTTGGGTGGGAAAGGCTCATGTTAGCCCAATTTGCTGATTCGATGCAGCCTGGATCACGTTTTTTTGCATAAGCGCGAACTTTTATAAAAACAGTGTGTCTGATTATATGCGCTTATTTCGAGCCGACAGTGGCTACGACCTGATGGGGGTTTTCCGGCTCCAATGAGCGACCAGAACAGTATTGATCAGCAGTTGATTGAGCGCATACAGCGCGGCGATAAAAACGCCTTCAACCTGTTGGTGAAAAAGTACCAGCATAAGGTGGTCAGTCTGGTGTCGAGGTATGTGAACAATCCTGGGGATGTCCCAGACGTGGCGCAGGAAGCCTTTATCAAAGCTTACCGAGCCATCCCGGATTTTCGCGGCGAGAGTGCCTTTTACACTTGGTTGTATCGAATTGCCGTTAATACGGCGAAGAATTACATAGTCGCTCAGGGGCGTCGCCCGCCCGATATGGATGTGGATAGTCAGGATGCGGAAACTTATGAAGGGGCTGAGAACCTGCATGAGGTGGCCAATCCAGAAAATCTGATGTTGTCGGCGGAAATTCGGCGGGAAGTCTCCTTGACTCTGGAGAGCTTGCCAGAAGATTTGCGGACAGCCATTACCCTTCGGGAGATCGAAGGTCTGAGTTATGACGAAATCGCTGAGGTGATGGATTGTCCGGTGGGGACTGTCCGTTCACGAATTTTTCGGGCTCGTGAAGCAATCGATAAACGGATCCAGCCCTTGTTGCAGCGCTAATAGGAGCAGTCAGATTGACTATGGCGAATAATGAACGGATTTCAGTGCTGATGGATGGCGAAGCCGCCGAGGCTAGCTGGCTCAAGTCCGTGGCACAAGACAAGGAACAGCAGGAGACTTGGGCTCGTTATCATCTGATGGGTGATGCGATGCGCGATGAGTTACCTGCCACTTTGATGTTCGATCTGGCCGATCGGGTTGCTCTGGCATTGCAGGATGAACCGACTATTCTGGCTCCGCGTCCGGCTTCGTGGCGCGAACGAGTTCAGCCGATGGCGGTATCCTTGCTGCGATATGGTGGCCAGTTTGCCATCGCCGCCTCGGTCGCTGCCGTGTCCATTCTCGGTGTGCAGCAGTACCAGTTGGCGCACAACCCGCAATTGGCGCCGACACCGGTGTTGAATACAGTCCCCTTTGGCGGGGTGGCGACCCCGGTCAGTGTCAATTTCCAAACCAACCGCCAGCCGCTGGAGCATGTGCCGCAACCGGCCATGACCCAGGAGCAGCGCCAGGCGGAGCGGGAGCGTATCGCGGCTTTCTTGCGTGACCATCAGTTGCAGCAACGTCTGCATCAGGCTAATGAATAATCAGGAGAGACCTTCTTCGTGCGGCTGTTGACTCTGGTTTTGCTTCTTGCCGCTCTCTTCACCTGTGCCCGGGCCTCGACAGATACCCCATCTGCCGAGGCCTTGTTGCAACAGATGCAGCGGGCTTATCACCACTACAATTTCGAGCTCTCGCTGATCAAGGTCCGTCAGGGCACCATAGAGCCGCTGCGTTTTTCCCATGCGGTGTCCGAAGAGAGCGAACTCTCCCATCTCATTTATCTCAATGGCCGTCCGAGTGAATATCTCAAGCGCAATAACGAGATCAGCTTCTTCGAGGCAGGATCTGATCCCTACACCCTGAGCGGAGCACGGATGCCCGGGTTCTGGTCTGCGGTGCTGGGTATGAATCTCGAACAGGTGCTGAAAAGCTATGATCCCGTGGTCACCGGGCGCAACCGGATCGCTGGTTTGCCGGTTCAGGTTGTGCGTTTGGCACCCAAAGATCCCAGCAAATATGGTTTTGTGCTCTGGCTGGAGCAGGCCTCCGGCCTGTTGTTGCGTCTGGATCTGATCGACGAGGGCGGCAATCTGGTCGAGCAGTTCATGGGGGTGGATTTGCGGATCATGCCGGAGCCCAGCAGCTGGTTATTGGCACTGGATAAGGTCACCTTGCCCCGCGCCGTCACCACGGAACAAGCCTACCAGGCGCCGCAACAGGAGCTGGGTTGGGCGCCGGGTTGGTTACCCAAGGGGTTCCGGGTGATGTCCACCGATCGCCATCCCCTGGTGGGAACCGGAGAAATGGTCGATTACATGATGGTCAGTGATGGCTTGGTCGATGTCTCTATCTACCTGTCGGCGCCTGAGAGCGGGATGGGCGAACAACTGGTCCGACAGGGTGCGACTAGCTTGCTCCGCCTGTTGAATGATCATAAGGTTGAAGTGACAGTGGTGGGCGAAGTTCCTGCGCAGACGGCGCAACGGATAGCCGAATCACTGCATTCACTCGCCAAGGGGGTCAGACCATGATTGAATCCGTTGCTACCGTGGTGGCCGTTGGCGATACCTGGGCGCAAGTAGAATGTCGCCGCAAGAGCGCCTGTGGTCACTGCCATCAACAGGAAAACTGTGGTGTCGGCACCATCGCCAAGGCGATGCCGGGTCGGCCGCAACTGCTGGAAATTGCCCTCACAGCCCCGGTGCATGTCGGGCAGCAGGTGCGCATTGGCATTCCCGAACGCAGCTTATTGACCAGTGCCTTGCTGGTTTACATGGTGCCGGTACTGTTTTTGCTGCTCGGCGCACTGGCAGGCAAGCTGGTTTCGGTGCAGTGGCCGGTAGGAGAGGAACCCTCCGAGATCATCGGTGCTCTGCTGGGCGGCGGTCTTGGCTTCTTGCTGGCTCGACTCGGCGCCAAGCGCCTGGGCGGTGGTTTTTACCGTCCGGTGATGCTGGGGCTGAACATTCCGGCGCAGCAAACCGACTAAGCGATAGCCGTTACCCCACTAATCCAGTAAAATCCCGCCTCTATGCGTCAGGTGACGCTTACCTATTGACTGAATAAGCCATGAAACAGATTCGAAACTTCTCCATTATTGCGCACATCGACCACGGTAAGTCGACTCTCTCCGACCGCCTGATCCAGATCTGCGGTGGTCTTTCTACCCGCGAGATGCAAGAGCAGGTGCTTGATTCCATGGATCTCGAGCGCGAACGCGGCATCACCATCAAAGCACAGAGTGTGACCCTGAACTACCAGGCCAAAGATGGTCAAACCTACCAACTGAACTTCATTGATACCCCGGGCCATGTCGACTTCTCCTATGAGGTCTCCCGCTCGCTGGCCGCTTGTGAAGGGGCGCTGTTGGTGGTGGACGCCGGTCAGGGGGTTGAGGCACAGACTCTGGCCAACTGCTATACAGCTCTGGAAATGGAGCTGGAAGTGGTGCCTGTGCTCAACAAGATTGACTTGCCACAAGCCGAACCGGAGCGGGTCGCCGAGGAGATCGAAGACATCGTCGGTATCGATGCCATGGACGCGGTGCGTTGCTCCGCCAAGACAGGTCTGGGTGTTGATGACGTGCTGGAAACCATAGTCCAGAAGATCCCGGCTCCTGAGGGTGATCCGGCCGCTCCGCTGCAGGCGCTGATCATCGACTCCTGGTTCGATGATTATCTGGGGGTGGTTTCCCTGGTGCGGATTAAAAACGGCAGCCTGAAGAAGGGTGACAAGATCAAGGTGATGAGCACCGGTCAGGTGTGGGGTGTCGATCGCCTCGGCATCTCGACCCCGAAGCGCAAGGATACCGACGGACTGGGTTGTGGCGAAGTGGGTTGGGTGGTGTGTGGCATCAAGGACATTCACGGTGCGCCGGTCGGCGATACCCTGACCCATGCCAAGAACGGTGCCGATAAGGCGCTGCCTGGCTTCAAGAAGGTCAAACCCCAGGTCTATGCCGGTCTGTTCCCTATCTCTTCGGAAGATTATGAAGCGTTCCGTGATGCGCTGGACAAGCTCTCCCTGAATGATGCTTCCTTGTTCTTCGAACCGGAAAGCTCGACCGCACTGGGCTTCGGTTTCCGTTGTGGCTTCCTCGGCATGCTGCACATGGAGATCATCCAGGAGCGTCTGGAGCGGGAATACGATCTGGATCTGATCACCACGGCCCCGACCGTGGTGTACGAGATTGAACAGACCGATGGCACCACCATCCACATCGACAGCCCGTCCGCGCTGCCTGCGATCACCAGCATCGTCGAAGTGCGCGAACCGATTGCCGAATGTCATATTCTGGTACCGTCTGAATACCTCGGCAACGTGATTACCCTGTGTATCGAGAAGCGCGGTGTGCAGACCAACATGGTCTACCACGGCAATCAGGTGGCATTGACCTATGAAATCCCGATGGCTGAAGTGGTACTCGACTTCTTCGACCGTCTGAAGTCCACCAGTCGCGGTTATGCGTCGCTGGATTACGGCTTCAAGCGTTTCGAAACGGCCGACATGGTGCGGTTGGATATTCTGATCAATGGTGAGCGCGTCGACGCACTGGCCATCATCACCCACAAGGACAATGCCCAGTTCCGCGGCCGTCAATTGGTGGAGAAGATGCGCGAGCTGATCCCGCGGCAGATGTTTGACATCGCCATCCAGGCTGCAATTGGCAACCATGTCATTGCCCGCAGCACTGTCAAGGCGATGCGTAAGGACGTACTGGCCAAGTGTTATGGTGGTGACGTCAGTCGGAAGAAGAAACTGCTGAACAAACAAAAAGAAGGTAAAAAACGGATGAAGTCCGTGGGGCGTGTGGATGTGCCACAAGAGGCCTTCCTTGCGATTCTGCATGTTGGTAAGGATAGTAATTGATGGCCAATACCTTTTCCCTGTTACTGATCGGCGCCACTCTGCTGACCGGTCTGGTGTGGTTGCTGGACCGCTTCGTGCTGCTGCCGTGGCGGCAACGGCGTGTGTTGAAGGCGGAGTCGGCCACCGGCAAGGCGCTGGATGCGGGCACCATAGAGACGCTGATGCGTGAGCCGGGTTGGGTCGAACAGTGCAAAGGCGTGTTTCCGGTCATCGCCGCCGTGCTGGTATTGCGCTCCTTCTTGTTTGAACCGTTTCAGATCCCGTCCGGCTCCATGATGCCGACCCTGCTGGTCGGGGATTTTATCCTGGTGCAAAAGTTTGCCTATGGGGTCAAGGAGCCGCTGAACAACAGCACCTTGCTGGAGACTGGCCACCCGAAGCGCGGTGATGTGGTGGTGTTCAAATATCCCGAAGAGCCGACGGTGGATTACATCAAGCGCGTGGTGGGCTTACCCGGGGATCGCATCATCTATCGCAACAAACAGCTGTTTATCCAGCCAGCCTGTGCGGGTAGCCAGGATTGCCCGGCGATTGCCAAAGTCGAGCAGACCTTTCTCAGCAGCGGTGACTTTATCCAGGGTGGTGTCCCGCTGGAGCGTTATCAGGAACAGTTGGGCAATGTCAGTCACCGGATCCTGAAAAATCCGCAGCAACCCGATTATGTCCCCATGTATTTCCATCAGCCGGGTAACGAGGCGGATGAGTGGGTGGTGCCGGAAGGCCACTACTTCGCCATGGGTGACAACCGGGATAACAGTAAGGACAGTCGCTTCTGGGGTTTTGTACCGGAGCGCAATCTGGTTGGTAAAGCGGTGTTCATCTGGATCAGTTTCGAGTTCGAGCGTGATCCGGGTTCACCCATCCCGGGCTGGATCCCGCGCGGCGTGCGATTCAACCGTATAGGTGGCATCCAGTGATGGACAAGCTGAAACGACTGGAACGAAAACTCGGTCATACCTTCGTCGACGAAGATCTGCTCAAGCGGGCCATCACCCACCGCAGTGCGGGTTCCCGGCACAATGAACGTCTGGAGTTTCTCGGGGACTCCATCCTGAGTCTGGTGATTGCCGAAGTGCTGTTTCACCGCTTTCCAGATGTCAGCGAAGGCGATATGAGCCGCATGCGCGCCACCCTGGTGCGCGAGAAGACGCTCGCCGAGCTGGCGCGGGAGTTTGATCTGGGCGAATACCTGATCCTAGGCCCGGGCGAGCTCAAGAGCGGTGGTTTTCGTCGTGAGTCGATCCTCGCGGATACCGTCGAGGCACTGATCGGTGCCATCTATCTGGACGTGGGGATGGAGCCGGTACGGCAGTTACTGCTGACTTGGTACGCCCCCCGACTGGACGAGATCCGGCCTGGTGCCGATCAAAAAGATCCGAAAACACGTCTGCAGGAGCTCTTGCAGGGTAAACGCAAGCCGTTACCCAGCTACGTGGTCATCAAGGTCAAGGGAGAGGCCCACAATCAGGAGTTCACGGTACAGTGCGAGATCGAGGGCGTTGACGCCACCGTAATCGGCGTGGGCTCCAGCCGTCGCAAAGCCGAACAGGCTGCGGCCGAAAAAGCCCTGGAGCAATTTAAATGACAGAGCAGACCCATTGCGGTTTTATCGCCATCGTTGGCCGTCCTAACGTTGGTAAATCCACCCTGTTGAACCAGATCCTGGGGCAAAAGGTCAGTATCACCTCGAAGAAGCCGCAGACGACCCGGCACCGCATTCTGGGCATCGACACCGATGGCGCCTATCAGACCATCTATGTGGATACGCCCGGACTGCATCAGGAAGAAAAACGCGCCATCAACCGCCTGATGAACCGGGCGGCGACCAGCTCTATCGGTGATGTCGAAATGGTGTTGTTTGTGGTCGAAGGCACCCGCTGGACCTCCGATGACGAGCATGTGCTGAGTAAGCTACAGCACCTGCGTTGTCCAGTGGTGCTGGTCATCAACAAGATCGACCTGTTGAATGACAAGGAAGAGTTGCTGCCCCACATCCAGATGCTGGCGCAGAAGATGAACTTTGCCGATGTATTGCCTCTGTCTGCGGAGAAGGGCACCAATGTCGACAAGATCCGTACCATGGCCCGTGCTTTGCTACCGGTAGGGGAGCACCATTTCCCGGATGATTACATCACGGATCGTAGCTCCCGTTTCATGGCCTCGGAAATCATCCGCGAAAAGCTGATGCGCTTCCTAGGCGAAGAGCTGCCCTATTCGGTGACGGTGGAAATTGAACGTTTCAAGGTCGAGGCCGATGGCTTGTTCCATATCAATGGTCTGATCCTGGTCGAGCGAGATGGCCAGAAGAAGATGGTGATTGGCAATAAGGGTGAGAAGCTCAAGACCATTGGCACTGAGGCGCGAATGGATATGGAGCGTCTGTTCGAGACTCGAGTGTTCCTCGAGTTGTGGGTCAAGGTCAAATCCGGTTGGGCCGATGACGAGCGCGCCCTGCGCAGTCTCGGTTACGGCGACGACTAAGGCCTTCCCCATGGAGCGGCAGCTGGCGTTTGTGCTGCACACCCGTCCCTATCGGGAGACTAGCCAGCTGGTGGAGTTGTTCTGCGCCGGTGTGGGCCGCCAGACGCTGGTGGCTCGCGGCTCCCGCAGCGCCCGCTCGCCGCTCAAAGCCCTGCTGCAACCCTTTACCCCCCTGTCGGTGAGCTGGCGGGGGAAAGGCGAGCTCAAGAGCCTGGAACAACTGGAGGTGGAGGGACCTCCTCTCCAGTTGCGCGAGGTCTCGCTCTATAGCGCCCTCTATCTCAATGAGCTGCTCTACTACCTGCTAGAGCGGCAGACGGCCTACCACGAACTCTTCGATTACTACCGTCAGGCACTCCAACTGTTGACCCAGGGCGGCTCTCCCGAGCCGGTGCTGCGGCAGTTCGAGCTGCTGCTGCTCGAAGCGCTTGGCTATGGGCTCGATTTTTCCACCGATGCCCTGAGCGGCTTGCCCATTGAGCCGCAGCTGCACTATCTGTATCGTGCGGAGTACGGTTTTGTGCAGGCCCCAGGGAACGGGTCAGGCATGGATCGTTACGAGGGGCGACATCTGGTGGCGATGGGCAGCGGCTGTCTCGAAACAGCCGATGAGTTACTGGCCGCCAAGCGGTTTTGCCGTCAGGCCCTCAAGCCCTACCTGGGCAACCGGCCCCTGAAGAGCCGGGAACTATTCCAACATCTTTCAGCGAGGAAAATGCAGTGAGCGAGATTTTTCTGGGTGTGAACATCGACCATGTGGCCACTCTGCGCAATGCCCGGGGCACTAGCTATCCGGATCCGGTATTGGCGGCTGCCTTGGCCGAGCAGGCGGGTGCCGATGGTATTACCGTTCATCTGCGCGAGGATCGCCGTCATATCACGGACCGTGATGTGGAGATCCTGCGGCAGACGCTGCAAACCAGGATGAATCTGGAAATGGCGGTTACCGATGAGATGCTGGATATCGCCTGTCGTGTGAAGCCTCACTTCGTCTGTCTGGTTCCGGAAAAACGGACCGAAGTCACCACCGAAGGCGGACTGGATGTCGCTGGGCAGCCGGAGAAGGTCGCGGCCGCTATCGCCCGTCTGGCGGCGGTTGGTACCCAGGTCTCGCTGTTTATCGATGCCGACCGGCGTCAGATTGATGCGGCCGTGGCGGCCGGGGCTCCCTACATCGAGATCCACACCGGCCGTTACGCCGATGCGACGACCACTGCCGAACAACTCGAAGAGCTGGCACGCATCCAGGATGCCGCCCGTTATGCCTATGGCCTGGGGCTGCGCGTCAATGCCGGTCATGGTCTGCATTACCACAACGTCAAGCCCATCGCTGCCATCCCCGAGATGGAAGAGTTGAATATCGGCCACGCCATCATTGGCCGGGCTGTGTTTGAAGGCTTGCCTGCCGCCGTCGCCGAGATGAAGCGCTTGATGATCGAGGCGCGCCAGAGCCGCTGAGTTTTTCGCGAAGCAGACAGAAGGCAGCCATGGGCTGCCTTCTGTCATTTTGGGCGATTGCGGTGGGTTTCCCCTCGTTATTCGTCTTGAGGGTGGAGGTGTGTCTGCAGCTGCAGCAGCAGATCCTGCAACTCCAGCAGTTCCGGCTCCAGCGTCTCGGCGGTTTCGCCGTGACGCAGGGCGCTTTCCAGCTGATGACACAGCGCCTGCAAGGCTGGCATACCGCAATAAGCTGCTCCGCCAGCCAGTTTGTGGATCCCGGCTTGCAGCTCGGTGGCCGGCAGATCGTTGGCCTGTGCCAGCAGGGATTGCGTCTCCGGCAGCGAGGCCAGCAGCAACTCGAGCATCTCCCGGGCCAGCTCGGGTTTTCCGGCTGCCTGGCGCAGGGCCAGCTCGGCATCATAGAGCTGACCCTGACCGCTTTCGGTCGAAGCCGCGGCAACCGAGAGCGTGGCTGGGTGGGGGGATGATGGCGCGATTGCTTGGCTCTCCAGCACGAGGCCCGGTTGCACCAAGGATGGTGTTTGGGTAAATAGCTGTAGCAAGTGCTCCAACTGGTTCTCATCAATCGGTTTGGCCAGGTACTCATCCATCCCTTGTGCCATCAGGCGTTCCCGCTCACCCGGAATGGCATGGGCGGTTACGGCGATGATCGGGGTCTGCTGGTTGCACCCTTCCTGACGAATGGCTTGGGCCGCGCTGATGCCATCCAGGATTGGCATCTGTATATCCATAAAGATCAGATCAAACTCCAGCCGCTGGGCGAGCTCGACGGCCTGACGACCGTTCTGGCAGGAGTGCACCTCGCTCACCAGATCGCCCAGCATGGCGGTGATGAGTTTGAGATTGGCCGGGTTGTCATCCACCGCCAGCACATTCAATGCCAGCTTGGGTTTAGCGACCGGCAGTGCCGGGTGGCTGGGAGTAAAGCTCTGGGGTGCCAGCAAGGCGGCCAATAATTTGCTATGGGGCACGGGTTTGCTCAGGCAGTAACTGGCACCCATGCCGAGCAGAGCCTCCTGCAGCTTGGGATCGTGGGAGTTGAGCAGGAAGACCAGGCGGTCAAAGTGGCAGGGTAACTGTTCCAGTTGCCGTTGAATCGCCTGCAGGTCCGGCATCGAGGAGAGGCCCATCAGCAGGGTGATGAAGTGGCGTTGCTGCAGGGTATCTACGGCGGCCAGGTTGGCGACGCTGGAGACGCGCATCTTCCACTCGAGCAACTGCGCCTCGCAGGCGGCCCGCGCCCAAGGGTCAGCTTCGATCAGCAAGACGGGTTCGTCTTGCAGCGATTTGTGCAGCTGGCTCTCCTCTTGCGTCAGACCCGCCAGACGCATGCCCAAGGTAATGGTAAACAGCGAGCCTTGCTCCAGAGTGGAGTCGACTTCGATGGTCCCTCCCATTTGCTGCACCAGTTTTTGGGTAATCACCAGTCCTAAGCCCGTGCCACCATAGCGACGGGAGATCGAGGTATCGGCCTGATTGAACGGTTGGAACAACTGGCGTTGCTGCTGCTGGCTCATGCCAATACCGGTGTCGCGGATCTGGATCCGCAGGGGTACCTGATTGTGCTCGACCATCTTTTGCAGGCTGATGGTGACGTCTATGTTGCCCTGTTCGGTGAACTTGATGGCGTTGCCGGTGAGGTTGGTCAGTACCTGTTGCAGACGTAATGGATCGCCGGAGAGCAGATCCGGCACCTCGCTGTGCACCCGCAGTGACAGCTCGAGCCCCTTGTCATGGGCGCTGGGGGCGAGCAGGGTCATGGTCTCATTCACCACATCCCGCAGACTGAAGGGGATCTGCTCCAGTGACAGCTTGCCCGCCTCCAGCTTGGAGAAGTCGAGGATGTCATTGATGATGTTGAGCAGGTTCTTGGCCGATTTTTCAATGGTGCCCAGATAGTCGCTCTGGTTGCTGGAGAGCGGGGTTTTGAACAGCTGTTTGGCGAAGCCGATCACGCCATTGAGCGGCGTCCGCAACTCGTGGGACATGTTGGCCAGGAACTCCGACTTGACCCGCGCGGCCTCCTGGGCTCGTTTCTTGGCCATATCCAGCTCGACGTTCTGGATCTCGATCTGCTCCAGAGTTTCCCGCAGATCCGAAGTCGCCTGATCGATGTTCATCTGCATTTCGTTGTGATATTCGGCGATCGCTTTGGCCATGGCGTTGATGCCGTTTTTCAGCATATCCAGCTCGCCCTGCATATGGCCTCGTACCCGGGTATCCAGTCGGCCTTCCCGGATCTGGTAGACGGCCCGCACCATGCGATTGATTGGATCGATCACCACATTCACCAGATTCAGCCCGAAATAGAGGCTGAGCACCAAGCTGGCCAGCACGATCAGGATCGCCAATGCCCCATCCCGATACTGGATGATGGTGGCGCGATCCGTGTCCATCTGGATGGAGATGTAGCCCACCACGGCCTGGGGTTTGCTCTCCAGCAAATCGGTCTCGGTGAGCGTCACCTCTTCGAGGATCGGCGTGCGCAAGATGATGAAATCATCCACATATTCCACCGAGGTCAGCTCGGGGATGGTCGCGTCCTTGGGGAGTCGCAACATGTTCAGTTCACGGTGAAAATTCGAGGTGACAAACAGCTGGTTGTCTTTGGTGAAGACGGCAATGGATTTGATAAAGGAGGAGTTTTTGCGATGGGTCAGGCCAAGCAGTCGTTTGAGTAGCTCGCGGCTATTCTGCTTCATGCCATATTCGCTGGCGATGGCCAACGGCTCTATGACGCTAATGCCTTGCTCGATGATGTACTCTTCGAGCTGCTGGTGCCGGTGAAACGTAAAGTAACCGGCAAGCAGGCTACCTATGATCAGGGTCGGCAGTATGGTGAATGCCAGCACCCGCGCGCGGAGGCCATATTTGGTCATAGTCGGGTTCTTGTGGGACAATGTCGGACCTAAAGCGCGAGCAATCATGACATAGCCATTCCGAGGCACCAAGCATTATGGCCCAGTTTTTCAAGCCCCAGCCCAAACCCAAACAAACCTCGACCCTGGAACTGGCGATCGACCGCCTGGATCTGCACGGTGTCGGCATCGGCCGTCATCAGGGAAAGACCATTTTCGTCGAGGGGGCCATGCCGGGCGAACTCATCAAGGCGCGTCTGACCGATGACAAGAAGCAGCACGGCTTTGCCCAGCTCCAGAAAATTCTGACCCCATCGCCGCAGCGGCAAACTCCGTTTTGCCCGCACTATGAGCAGTGTGGCGGCTGCAGTACCCAACACCTGCCGCTGGCGTTGCAGCATGAGACCAAGGTCTCCGGCGTGCAGAGCCTGTTCAGTCGTCTGGCCGGTTATGAGCTGGGCGCGCCGGAATTTATCATCACGGGTGACGATCAGCGCTATCGCCGGGTCTGCCGGTTGGCGATCAAATATGACAAGAAAGCTCGCCGTGCCCAGGTCGGGTTTCGTCGCCGTCTGAGTCACGACTTGGTAGAAGTCAGCGCCTGCCCTGTGTTAGTTTCATCGCTCTCGGCACTGATAGAGCCGCTGCGAGCATTATGTAACCAGTTGAAATCATTCCGGGATTTAGGCCATATCGAACTCTGTGAGGCCGATAACGGCCCGCTGATGCTACTGCGGCATAATGGCCAGCCGGGGGAAGGGGATCTGGCGTTGCTCCGGGAGTTTGCGGCGGAGCATCAGTTAGCTTGTTACCTGCAATGCGCCGATCAACCGCTGCCGCTGACCAGCCGGGAGGCGCCTTTTTACCGGTTAGGCGAGTTGAGTATCGGGTTCTTGCCTGGTGACTTCTTGCAGGTCAATCGCACCATCAACGAGCAGATGGTGGCTAAGGTGCTGGCTTGGCTGGCGCCAGAGGCCGGTGACAAGGTACTGGATCTGTTCTGTGGTCTGGGGAATTTCACCTTGCCACTGGCTGGACGAGCGAAAGAGGTGGTCGGGGTCGAAGGGGTGATGGAGATGGTGTTGCGCGCCCGACAGAACGCCGAGCGCAATGGCCTGGGCAATGTCCGCTTCTTCCAGAGCAATCTGGATGAACCATTTGTCCATGCGCCCTGGGCCAAGGAACCCTTCAGTCTGGTGGTGCTGGATCCGGCGCGTCCGGGCGCGGCAGGCTCCATGCCTCATCTGCTGAAACTGGCGCCCAAGCGTCTTGTGTATGTTTCTTGCAATCCGGTGACTGCGGCACGGGATTGTCAGCGGTTGCATGCCGAAGGATACCGTCTGACCCGGTGGGGATTGTTCGATATGTTCCCGCACACTGGTCATGTCGAGACCATACTGTTGTTCGAACAGCACGCATAGAGCACGAAAAATAAGGATCAACGCCCATGGTTGCGGTACGGGATACACATCTGAAGACTGGTTTCAATTTGCAGGAGTGGACAGATACGTTGCCACTGGCGGCAGAGGAACGAGATACGCTGCATTCAGTGTTCGCTTATTGTCAGACCCGGTTGGGCGAGACCGATAGCGAAGCCATGCGGTTGGCCAGTCGTAGTGCCGAGATGGTCGGTATCCTGCTGACCCTGCACATGGATATGGAGACCCTGCGGGCGGCGATCCTCTACCCCCATGTTGAAGCCAAACACCTGACCCTGGAACAGGCCGAGGACGACTTTGGTCCAACGATTGCCCAGTTGCTCAAAGGGGTCATCGACATGGAAGCGATCCGCTTCCTGCAGAGTCTGAATTCCGGTGATGTCTCCGATACCCAGATCGACAACGTGCGTCGCATGCTGCTGGCCATGGTGGAAGATGTTCGCGCTGTGGTGATCAAGCTGGCAGAGCGCATCGCCTGCCTGCGGGAAGTCAAAAACGCCGATGAAGAGACCCGGGTGTTGGTGGCTAAGGAGATCACCAATATCTACGCCCCACTGGCCAACCGCTTGGGCATTGGTCAGCTGAAATGGGAGCTGGAGGATCTCTCCTTCCGTTATCTGCATCCGGAGACTTACAAGCAGATTGCCAAGTTGCTGGACGAGAAGCGGCTGGATCGCGAGCGCTATATCCATCGCTTCGTCGAGGAGCTCAAACAGGCGCTGCAACTGGCCGGGGTGCAGGCCGATGTCTATGGTCGGCCGAAACATATCTACAGCATCTGGCGCAAGATGCAGAAGAAGCAGCTGAGCTTCTCCGATCTCTATGATGTGCGCGCTGTGCGAGTGATCGCCCATCGCTTGCAGGATTGCTATGCCGCGCTCGGTATCGTGCATACCCAGTGGCACCATATTCCGCGTGAGTTTGACGACTATGTCGCCAACCCGAAACCCAACGGCTATCAATCCATCCATACCGTGGTGCTTGGTCCCGAAGGCAAGACGGTCGAGATCCAGATCCGCACCGAACAGATGCATCAGGATGCTGAGCTCGGCATAGCCGCGCACTGGAAATACAAGGAAGGCGGGGTTCAGGGCAAGGATTCTGGTTACGAAGAGCGTATCGCCTGGCTGCGCAAGCTGCTGGCCTGGCAAGAGGACATGGTCGAATCCGGATCCTTGGTGGACGAGTTGCGCACCCAGGTGTTCGAGGATCGGGTCTACGTCTTCACCCCCAAGGGCGATGTGGTGGACTTGCCGGTCGGTGCCACGCCGCTGGATTTTGCCTATCAGGTACACAGCATGGTCGGTCACCGCTGTATCGGTGCCAAGGTGGATGGTCGTATCGTGCCGTTCACCTATGCGTTGCAGACCGGGGATCAGATCGAGATCATCACTCAGAAAGAGCCCAATCCCAGTCGGGACTGGATGAATCCGAATACTGGCTTCCTGCGCACCAGCCGTGCCCGCGCCAAGGTCACCTCCTGGTTCCGCAAGGTGGATCGGGACAAGAACATACTGGCTGGCAAAGAGTCGCTGGAAAAAGAGATGGAGCGACATGGTTTCCATCTGAGCAAGGAAGCCCAGGCGCAGATGCTGCGTGAGGTATACGCGCGCTATAACGTCCACGATCACGAGGACCTGCTGGCCGGCCTCGGCGCGGGGGATATCCGCATCAATCAGCTGATGAACTTCTTCGAGACCAAGCTCAACAAGCCGAGTGTGGAGGAGGAAGAGAAGAAGCTGCTGGCTCAACTGGAACAGAAGAGTCAGAACCGGGTCCAGAGCCAGCCCAAGGGTCATATCGTGGTGCAAGGGGTCGGTAACTTGATGACTCATATTGCGCGCTGCTGCCAGCCAATCCCCGGCGATGGCATCATCGGCTTCATCACCCAGGGCCGGGGTATCTCGGTGCACCGTGAGGATTGCGAGCAGCTCAAGGAACTGATGCGGCGTAATCCGGAGCGGATGATCGAAGCGGTCTGGGGCGAGAGTTACTCCGGCGGTTATACCCTGACGGTTCGCATCACGGCCAATGATAGATCCGGTCTGCTGCGGGATATCACCACCATCATCGCCAACGAAAAGATCAACGTGTTGGGCATGCGTTCGCGCTCTAACGTCAAGATGCAGACCGCTGATATCGATATTGATATGGAGATCTACAACATAGAGGCACTCAATCGTATGTTGTCAAAAATCAATCAGATGAACGATGTAGTCAGCGCCAAACGGCTGTAAATCATCTGCCAGATTAACGGGGCTTCGGCCCCTTTTCTTCAATGGACCTCACCATGACCCAATCCCGTTACCAGCTCGATGATCTGCTGACTATCATGTCCCGATTGCGGGATCCGGAACAGGGCTGTCCCTGGGACAAAAAGCAGACCTTTGCCAGCATAGTGCCCTACACCCTGGAGGAGGCCTATGAAGTTGCCGACAGCATAGAGCGGCAGGATCTGGAGGCCCTCAAGGGCGAGTTGGGCGATCTGCTGTTTCAGGTGGTCTTCTACTGTCAGTTGGCCAGTGAGCAGGGGCTGTTCGACTTTGATGCGGTGGTGGACACCGTCAGCGAGAAGCTGATCCGCCGTCATCCTCATGTCTTTGCCGCGGCCGAGTTTGCCGATACCGCAGCAGTCAACGCCAATTGGGAGGCGGAAAAAGCCAAGGAGCGGCAGCAAAAGGATGCCAGCGCGCTGAGTGCGCTGGATGATATCCCGCTGGCATTCCCGGCTCTCACCCGGGCGAACAAGATCCAGAAGCGCTGTGCTGCGGTCGGATTTGACTGGGATACGCTGGGTCCCGTGGTGGCGAAGGTGCATGAAGAGATTGACGAGGTGATGCACGAAGTACTGCAGGTCGAGCGGGATGAAGCCAAGGTTGCCGATGAGCTGGGGGATCTGCTGTTTGCCACCGTCAATCTGGTACGGCATTTGAAAAAAGATCCCGAGCAGGTGCTGCGTCAGGCGAATGCCAAATTCGAACGCCGCTTTCGCGGTGTGGAGGCAATTATCCAGGCAAAAGGTCAAACTTTGCGCGATGTCACACTCGATGAGATGGAAGAAGCGTGGCAAAGGGTCAAACAATCGGAACAAAGTTGATGTAACGCAAATCCTTGCACACGGATGATTGCTAAATTTTTGTCCGTTGTTAGGGAGTGGTGCCTTTGCTATACTATGACCCCGTCTTGATACACCTCCGACACGCACCCGTGTAATTCCTAAACATCTTCAGGTTCAGCATGACGACTAAATATATTTTCGTGACAGGCGGGGTGGTTTCATCCTTGGGTAAGGGCATTGCAGCAGCCTCATTGGCGGCCATTCTGGAAGCCCGTGGCCTCAAGGTCACCATCATGAAGCTGGATCCTTACATCAACGTGGACCCGGGCACCATGAGTCCAATCCAGCACGGTGAAGTCTTCGTGACCGAAGACGGTGCCGAAACGGATCTGGATCTGGGCCACTATGAGCGGTTCATCCGTACCAAAATGAGTCGCCGCAATAACTTCACCACTGGCCGCGTGTATGCCGATGTGCTGCGCAAAGAGCGCCGTGGTGATTATCTGGGCGCGACTATTCAGGTCATCCCGCATATTACCAACGCCATCAAGGAGCGGGTGGTCGCCGGCGCCGAAGGTCAGGATGTGGCCATCGTCGAAGTCGGCGGTACCGTCGGCGACATCGAGTCCCTGCCATTCCTTGAAGCCATTCGCCAGCTGGCGGTGGATATCGGCCGCAACAACGCCCTGTTCATGCATTTGACCCTGGTTCCTTATCTGGCTGCCGCCGGAGAGGTGAAGACCAAGCCGACCCAGCACTCCGTGAAGGAGTTGCTCTCCATCGGTATCCAGCCGGATATTCTGATCTGTCGCTCTGACCGGACCATTCCGGCCAACGAACGCGCCAAGATTGCCCTGTTCTGTAACGTGCAGGAGCGGGCTGTGGTATCGCTCAAGGATGTGGACACCATCTACAAGATCCCGGCCATGCTGAAGGCTCAAGGTCTGGATCAGCTGGTGGTCGATCGCTTCGGTCTGAGTTGCGGTGAAGCGGATCTCTCCGAGTGGGAAAAGGTGATTTACCAACAGGCCAATGCCAGTGGTGAAGTGACCATCGGTATGGTTGGCAAATATGTCTCCCTGCCGGATGCCTACAAGTCGGTCAACGAAGCCCTCAAACATGGCGGTTTGAAGAACCACCTGAGCATCAATATCAAGTATATCGACTCCCAGGATGTCGAGACCAAGGGGACCGAAGTCCTGGCTGGGCTGGATGCGATCCTGGTTCCTGGCGGCTTTGGTGAGCGCGGTGTCGAAGGCAAGATCCTGGCCGCCAAATATGCCCGTGAGAACAAGATCCCTTACTTGGGTATCTGTCTGGGTATGCAGGTGGCGATGATCGAATTTGCCCGCAACGTGGCTGGCCTGGAAGGAGCTCACTCCAGTGAGTTCCGGAAGGACAGCCCTTATCCGATCGTGGGTCTCATCACCGAATGGATCAATGACGAAGGCAAGGTTGAGCAGCGTTCTGAAGGTTCGGATCTGGGCGGCACCATGCGTCTGGGCTCCCAGCTGTGCCACCTGGCGGATGGCTCCAAGGTTCGCGCCATGTATGGCAATGACTCCATCTACGAGCGCCATCGTCACCGCTATGAAGTGAACAATACCTTGCTGCCGAAAGTTGAAGCGGCCGGGTTGAAAGTGACTGGTCTGTCAGCTGACAAAAAACTGGTCGAAATCATCGAGATCCCGGATCACCCATGGTTCGTGGCGGTGCAGTTCCACCCGGAATTTACCTCCACGCCGCGGGATGGCCATCCGTTATTCGAAGGCTTCATTCGGGCGGCAGGTGAATACCAGAAACGTCACCTAAATTAAGTCGACAAAATCCGCGGCCGTGGGCATAGTTTCGCAGCCGCATTTTTTTGCAACTTTAGTGTTGTTTTATTTCAAACATCGAGGATCGATACAATGGCTAAGATCGTTAAAGTACTGGCTCGTGAAATCATTGACTCACGCGGTAACCCGACTGTAGAAGCCGAAGTTCACCTGGAAGGTGGTTTCGTTGGTATGGCTGCTGCTCCGTCTGGTGCCTCTACTGGTTCCCGTGAAGCTCTGGAACTGCGTGACGGAGACAAGTCTCGCTTCCTGGGCAAGGGCGTTCTGAAGGCAATCGGCGCTGTTAACGGCCCGATCGCTGCTGCTCTGGTTGGCAAAGATGCCAAGGACCAAGCTGCCATCGACCAAATCATGATCGATCTGGACGGTACTGAAAACAAATCCAACTTCGGCGCCAACGCGATTCTGGCTGTTTCCCTGGCCAACGCCAAGGCTGAAGCTGCTGCCCAAGGCATGCCGCTGTACGCCTGGATTGCTGAACTGAACGGTACTGCCGGTGTTTACTCCATGCCGTTGCCAATGATGAACATCATCAACGGTGGTGAGCACGCTGATAACAACGTCGACATCCAAGAGTTCATGATCCAGCCAGTTGGTGCCAAGACTCTGAAAGAAGCCGTCCGCATGGGCGCTGAAGTGTTCCACAACCTGGCCAAGGTTCTGAAGTCCAAGGGCTACAACACTGCTGTTGGTGACGAAGGTGGTTTCGCTCCTAACCTGAAGTCCAACGCTGAAGCTCTGGAAGTTATCGCTGAAGCCGTTGCTGCTGCCGGTTACAAGCTGGGCACCGACATCACCCTGGCCATGGACTGTGCTGCTTCCGAGTTCTACGACGCCGAGAAGAAAGAATACAACCTGAAGGGCGAAGGTCGTATCTTCACCTCTAACGGTTTCTCTGACTTCCTGGAAGACCTGACCACCAAGTTCCCGATCGTTTCTATCGAAGACGGCCTGGACGAATCTGATTGGGAAGGTTTCGCTTACCAGACTGAAAAGCTGGGTAAGAAGATCCAGATCGTGGGTGATGACCTGTTCGTAACCAACACCAAGATCCTGAAGCGTGGTATCGACAACGGTATCGCCAACTCCATCCTGATCAAGTTCAACCAGATCGGTTCTCTCACCGAAACCCTGGCTGCAATCAAGATGGCCAAGGATGCCGGTTACACTGCCGTTATCTCCCACCGTTCCGGTGAAACTGAAGACGCTACCATCGCTGACCTGGCTGTTGGTACCGCAGCTGGCCAAATCAAGACTGGCTCCATGAGCCGTTCTGACCGTGTTGCCAAGTACAACCAACTGATCCGTATCGAAGAAGCTTTGGGTGAGAAGGCTCCGTTCCGTGGTCTGAAGGAAGTGAAGGGTCAAGCTTAATCGCTGACGCACTTCGCGAAAGTACGCTAAGCCCCGCCAAACGGCGGGGCTTTCTTTTATGGCGTAATGTGGGAAACTATGCCGCCGGGAGGATCACCGATGCGACTATTTACCCTTGTTCTGATGCTGGTGTTGGGCGTACTGCAACAGCAACTCTGGTTTGGCAAGAATGGCTTGGTGGAATACCGCCAGACTTCGGACAATGTGCTGCGCCAGCAGGCTGATAACCAACAACTCAAAGAACGCAACGAGATGCTCTACAAAGAGATTGATGATCTCAAGAGCGGTCTGGAAGCCATCGAGGAGTTATCCCGCAACGATCTTGGCTTTATCAAGCCTGGAGAGACCTTCTATCGTATTTTGCCAAAAGATGGCAAAGCCAATAGCCTGCCCAGTTCCCTACCCAAGAGTGATTGATGATGCTGACTTTTACCGTTGTGGTTCCGGCTGCCGGTGTTGGCAGTCGCATGGGTGCGAGTTGCCCGAAGCAATACTTACCACTGGTCGGAAAGTTCCTGATTGAACATACCCTGGAGCGCCTGCTTGGCCACCCGCGCATCGAACGGGTGGTGGTGGCGATCGCCGCCGATGACGAATTCTTTGCCACTCTGCCGGTGGCTAGTCATCCGCGTATTCTCATCACTACGGGGGGCGCTGAGCGAGCTGACTCTGTACTGCAAGGGCTGGCTCTGGTCGAGAGCGATTGGGTGCTGGTTCACGATGCGGCCAGGCCCTGCATCACCCACCAGGATATTGATGCCTTGATCCATGCTGGACTGGCAGGAGATGGTGCCATCCTGGGCAACCGGGTGCGCGATACCATGAAACGCAGTGATGCCAGTGGCCGGATCCAGAAAACCGTCGATCGCAATCAGCTGTGGCATGCACTGACACCGCAGTTTTTCCGGACCCGGCAACTGGAAGCTGCCTTGCAGCAGGGGTTGAAGTCCGGTGCTGTTATTACCGACGAAGCGTCGGCCATGGAGTTGGCTGGCTGGCATCCCCTGATGGTGGAAGGGCGTGCCGATAATCTCAAGGTGACCCGTCCGGAGGATTTGGCCCTGGCCGCACTATTTCTCAGCCAACAGGAGGCAAGTGCATGATTCGTATTGGTCATGGCTTTGATGTACATAAATTCGGCGGTGAAGGTCCCTGCATGTTGGGTGGGGTTCCGGTGCCTTATGAGCAAGGGCTGCTGGCCCACTCCGATGGCGATGTGGTGTTGCATGCCGTGTCGGATGCCTTGCTCGGTGCGATTGCGGCCGGGGATATCGGTCGCCATTTTCCGGATAATGATATGGCCTATAAAGGTATCGACAGCCGCATTCTACTGCGGGACGTCTATGCCAAAGTACAAGCCGAAGGGTACCGTCTGGGAAATCTGGACGTCACTATCATCGCACAGGCGCCTAAAATGGCGCCTCATATTGAGGGTATGCGGGCTGTCATGGCTGCCGACCTTCAATCCACCATTCAACAGATCAACGTCAAGGCAACCACCAGTGAACAGCTGGGGTTTACCGGACGTAAAGAGGGCATAGCCGTGGAAGCAGTCGTATTGGTGGTACAAGCATGAGCTTGCCAGAATGGAATTATCTGCATGGGAAACCGCAACACTCGGCGCGTTTCAAACAGCAGCCGGAAGATTTTGTGGTCATTGAAGACATGGGCTTCGAACCGGACGGTGCCGGAGAGCATATCCTGGTCTACGTGCGCAAACGGAGTGAGAACACCGCCTGGGTTGCAGGCCTGCTGGCTAAAGCCGCGGGTGTGCAGCGCAGCGCTGTGACCTGGGGTGGATTGAAAGATCGCCATGCGGTCACCGAGCAGTGGTTTGGTATCCATGTGCCGGGCAAGGATGAGCCAGATTTAAGCTCGGTGGAAAGTGAGACTATCCAGATCCTCAAGCGCAGCCGCCATTCGCGCAAACTGCGTACCGGTACCCTCAAAGGTAATAATTTCCGCATTCTGCTGCGTGATCTGGCTCAGAGCCCGGAACTCGACGCGCGTTTGGCCGCGATTGGGGAACAGGGTGTCCCTAACTATTTCGGTGATCAGCGCTTTGGTCGGGGCGGTAATAACCTGGAAGCGGCCGAGTCGATGTTTCAGGGCAAGCGAATCAAGGATCGGGATAAGCGTTCACTTTTCCTATCCGCCGCTCGCAGCTATCTGTTTAACCACCTGGTAAGCGAACGCTTGCAAGCCGGATTATCCTGGACTCTGCTGGCCGGTGATTGTCTGATGCTGGCTGGTACCCACTCCTTCTTCAGTGAGCCGGAAGTTAGCGAAGCCTTGACTCAACGCCTGCAAGAGGGTGATTTGCAGCTCACGGCTCCCTTGTGGGGGCGTGGACGGGCTGGGTCTCAAGGGGATGCACTGGACTTTGAAACCGGCAAGCTGGAAGCCTTTGCCAGCTGGAAAGAGGGGCTGGAGGCCGCAGGCCTGAATCAGGAGCGTCGCCCCCTGATCCTGAAACCTGTGAACTGGAGCTGGCAGTGGCAAGAGGATGGCCTGGAACTGAGCTTCTGGCTTCCTGCTGGCTGTTATGCCACGAGCATCATCCGGGAGTTGGTGCTGGTCGATCAGGCGGATGGTCATGAAGATTCTGGTCAGTAATGACGACGGCGTTCATGCCGAAGGGATACTGGCACTGAGTGAGGCGCTGAGTGCCATCGCAGAGGTGGTGGTGGTGGCGCCGGATCGCAATCATAGCGGTGCGAGCCACTCGCTAACGCTGGAAAATCCGCTGCGCGTCGAGACCATGGCGCATAACGGCTTTATCGCTGTGAAAGGCACGCCAACTGATTGTGTACATCTGGCGGTGAATGAACTACTCAAGCCTGCGCCCGATTTAGTCGTTTCCGGTATCAATCACGGTGCAAATCTGGGCGATGATGTAATTTACTCGGGGACAGTGGCTGCCGCTACGGAAGGACGGCATCTGGGACTGCCCGCAATAGCGGTGTCCCTGGTGGGAGGCCAGCACTTTGCTTCGGCGGCTCATTACGCCCGACTGTTGGTTCAAGCACTCATGACGCAGCCGCTTCCGGCGGATCAGATCCTGAACGTCAATGTTCCCGATTTGCCGCTGGAACAGATTAAGGGCATGCGAGTTACCCGGTTGGGCTGCCGACATCCGGCAGAAGCCGTGATTGTGGAGCAGGATCCTCGTGGCCGACCGATTTACTGGATTGGCCCCCCCGGAGCAACGCAGGATGCGGGAGAGGGTACCGACTTTGCCGCCATTGAAGCCGGATATGTCTCGATTACGCCGTTACAGGTGGATATCACCGCCTATCGGCATCTAGCAGGTTTGCAAACGTGGATTGAGGGGCTGTGATTACTGTTGCGTAACAATGCGGTGCAACCACTCATCAAGCAGTTACTGAATCAGGGCATCCGTGATGAGCGGGTGCTGGCTGCTGTGGCGAATGTTCCCCGGGAAGCCTTTGTCGACGAGGCGTTTGCCCATCAGGCTTGGGAGAATATGGCGTTGCCGATCGGTTTTGGTCAGACCATCTCCCAGCCCTATATGGTTGCCCGGATGACCGAACAACTCTTGATGGTTCAGCCCACGACGGTGCTGGAGATTGGCACTGGATCCGGATACCAGACGGCAGTGCTGGCACAGTTGGTCGGCCATGTTTACACCGTGGAACGCATCAAGACGCTGCAATATCAGGCCAAGCGTCGCTTACAGCGGCTGGACCTGCACAATGTCTCCACCCGGCATGGTGACGGTTGGGCTGGATGGCCGACCAAGGCCCCTTTTGACGCCATCATTGTGACCGCGGCGGCCAGAATGGTTCCAGATGCCTTGATCCACCAGCTCCGGGATGGAGGGCGGCTGATTATTCCGGTCGGTGAGAGTCGGCAGGAGTTGTTGCTGATTGAAAAGTCGGGAATGAGAGTCCGCACCGAAGTCCTCGAAGCAGTGCGCTTTGTGCCCCTGGTGCACGGGGAACTGCTGTGAAGCTTTTTTCCCATCTCTACACCCGGATGATCCAATGGTCCCGACATCCCCGCGCGATCTGGTTTCTGGCGATCAATAGTTTTGTGGAGTCAGTCTTCTGGCCGATCCCGCCCGATGTCATGCTGGCGCCCATGTGCCTGGCTCAACCGCAACGCGCATGGCGTTATGCGCTGGTTGCTGCGCTCGCCTCGGCATTGGGAGGTCTGGCTGGCTATATTCTTGGCTTCTGGTTGTTCGAGACTGCTGTGTTGCCAGCCATTGAACTCTTGGGTTACCAGGAGAAGTTCGAATTGATCAAGTTATGGTTTGAACACTGGGATGTTTGGGTGGTTTTTCTGGCCGGTTTTTCACCCATCCCGTATAAATTGTTCACCGTGACGGCAGGTATGATGCAAATGGCGCTGTTGCCGTTTATGCTGGCGTCCATTATTTCGCGAAGTGCCCGTTTTTTTCTGGTCGCCGCACTCATGAGGTGGGGCGGAGCGCGCATGGAGCATAAACTGCGCCAGTACATCGATTGGATTGGTTGGTCCTGTGTGGTTGCGGCAATCGCCGCCTATTTGATATTCAAGGGTTGATGTTGCGAAGCGTAAGGATGATGCGAGTTCTAGCCACGATATTTTCTCTGATCCTGTTGGCGGCCTGTAGCAGTCAGGAGGCAGCAGCCCCTGTGCGTGACGCCGGTGGTCGTTCAGGAAAACAGGCATCTCATGGCGCGAAAAACGCGGCTGCAAATAACCAGCCCCTAGCCAAGAATCGCTACCGGGTAAAGGCCGGTGACACTCTGTATGCCATTGCCTGGATGTATGGTCTCGACTTTCAGGCTGTTGCGCGATTTAACGGCATCGAGCCCCCTTATGCCATCTATGCCGATCAGATCCTGAAGCTGGACCTCGATAACCCCAAAGCTGGGCGCTACGTGGTCAAACGTGGTGATAGCTTGTCCATGGTGGCACAAAATCATGGTACGACCATGATGGTTCTGGTGCGTCTGAACGATCTAAAGAAGCCGTACACCATCCACCCGGGACAGCTGTTGTTGCTTGGATCACAACCTGAATCGGTTGCATCCGGATCTTCTGTGGCGAAGCGTGATCCACGACAAAATAATGTACAAAACTCGAGCGGAGCTGTGACGCAGGGGCTTGCTGCCCCCGAGCGAAAGGAATACTCTCAAGCCAGAAGTACACAGAATTACAACAACTATTTAACTTGGCAATGGCCGACTCGCGGTCGAATTGTCCAAGGATTTTCGCTCTCTGAGCAGGGCAACAAAGGTTTAGACATAGCAGGAACTCGCGGCCAAGCCGTGGTTGCTGCCGCCTCTGGCAGGGTGGTCTACGCTGGAAGTGCTCTTCGAGGTTACGGAAACTTAATAATAATCAAGCACAACGAAGACTATCTGTCCGCTTATGCCCATAACGATGTATTGCGTGTGCAAGAGCAACAAGAAGTTAAAGCAGGTCAACGCATAGCCGATATGGGTAGCAGTGACTCTCAAGATGTGCGGCTACACTTTGAAATTCGCTATCGGGGTCAATCGATAAACCCGGTACGATTTCTTCCGAAACGATAAAGCCCTGAAGCGATTTATCTGACGGGTTGGGGGGGAACAACCTATGAGCGATATGGAACTCACTACAACTGAAAACGTTTTCGAGATCGACGAAGAACTAGAGTCAATAGAGAGTCTGGTGGATGTCGATGATGGCGACGATGCGGTGGCTGCCGAGACGGTTACTGCGGAAGTGCAGCGGGTCTCGATGGACGTTACCCAACTCTATTTAGGCGAAATCGGCTTTTCACCGCTGTTGACCGCAGAAGAAGAAGTTTTCTTTGCTCGGAAGGCACTGCGTGGTGATGCTGCAGCCCGCAAGCGCATGATTGAATCCAATCTGCGACTGGTGGTTAAAATTGCTCGTCGTTATAACAACCGGGGTCTGGCATTGCTGGATCTGGTGGAGGAGGGCAATCTGGGCCTGATCCGTGCGGTTGAAAAATTCGATCCCGAACGTGGCTTCCGCTTCTCGACCTATGCCACCTGGTGGATCCGCCAAACTATCGAACGTGCCATCATGAATCAGACGCGCACTATCCGTCTGCCGATCCATGTAGTCAAAGAGCTGAATGTCTATCTGCGCACGGCCCGTGAATTGGCACATCGACTGGATCATGAGCCGACCGCTGAAGAGATTGCCGCTGCGGTGGACCGTCCGGTGGAAGATGTGTCGCGCATGCTGAAACTGAACGAGAAGATCTGCTCGGTGGATTCACCCATTGGGGGTGATGGTGACAAGGCCCTGCTGGATATTCTCACCGACGAGCGGGGCATGGGACCTGAGCTGGAAACCCAGGATGATGACATGCGCGTCAGCGTGGTGCACTGGCTGGAACAGCTCAATGCCAAGCAACGCGAAGTTCTGGCTCGACGATTCGGTTTGCTGGGCTATGAGCCCGCGACTCTGGAAGACGTGGGTCGTGAGATTGGACTGACCCGGGAACGAGTTCGTCAAATCCAGGTGGAGGCATTGCGTCGGCTGCGGGATATTCTGACCCAGCAAGGTCTTTCTGTGGATGCGTTGTTCAATGGCGAATAATCGTAGTTGAGATGATAGAGCGGGGCCATCAGGCCCCGTTTTTATGGGCGAGATCCAGATAGCGACTTCTGGTCCTGGAGATAACATTGTGGCCCGTTTGCATTGTCGGGATTGCCAGCGCTTTGATGGGACAACGCGGATTTGCCGCTTTCATGGGCGGCATCCTCAGGCGATATGTTCTGCTTTCTTGCCGCGCGAGTCTGCTACAGCAGCTGCCGCAAACGATAGAGTGCATCCAAAGCCTGCCGTGGAGTCAGAGCGTCCGGATCCAGCGCCTTGAGGGCTAGAACCGCTTCGCACTCAATCGCGTCAAAGGAGTGAGGCTGAATAGTTGGGGCTATTTGGTCTGAAGAACGATGGCTCGATTGTTCCAATTCGTGCAACTTTTGCTTTGCCCGTTGAATGACGGTCTTGGGAACGCCCGCTAGGCTGGCGACCTGCAAGCCATAGGAGCGGTTGGCTGCACCCTCTTGTACGGCGTGCATAAACGCAATGCCATCCCCGTGTTCGACGGCGTCGAGATGGACGTTAGCCAATGCGGGTATCTGCTCTGGTAGCTGAGTCAACTCGAAATAGTGGGTCGCAAACAGGGTAAAGGCGCGGATTTTGCTCGCCAACTGTTCGGCACAAGCCCAGGCGAGCGACAGGCCATCATAGGTGCTGGTTCCACGGCCAATTTCATCCATCAGCACCAGACTCTGCTCCGTGGCGTTGTGCAGTATGTTCGCGGTTTCTGTCATCTCGACCATGAAGGTGGAGCGACCAGAGGCCAGATCATCCGAGGCGCCGATGCGGGTGAAGATCCGATCGATGTTCCCGATGTGGGCGTTATCTGCCGGCACGAAAGAGCCGATATGTGCCATCAATACAATCAGTGCTGTCTGTCGCATATAGGTGGATTTACCGCCCATATTTGGTCCTGTGATGATCAGCATGCGCCGCTGGTCATGCAAGTCCACCGGATTGGCAATAAACGGCTCGCTCAGCACCTGTTCCACCACCGGATGACGTCCATTCTCGATGCGGATCTCGGTACTATCCGTCATGTGCGGACGGGTATAATTCAGGGTCTGCGCTCGTTCGGCCAGATTATTCAGTACATCAAGCTCGGCTACAGCGGCGGCCGATTGCTGCAACTCCGCTAGGTGGGGTAGCAGTAGGTCCAGCAGCGCTTCGTAGAGTTGCTTTTCCAATGCAAGAGCACGACTTTGCGCAGTCAGCGCCTTATCTTCATAGGCCTTTAATTCCGGAATGATATAGCGCTCGTTATTCTTCAGGGTTTGACGGCGAACATAGTCAGCAGGAACCAGATGGGCATTGGCCTTGGTCACCTCGATGTAGAAACCATGTACCTTGTTGTAGTCCACTTTCAGGGTGTTGATGCCGGTGCGCTCTCGTTCGCGTAATTCCAGTTGCTGCAGATATTCGGTGGCGCCAGCGGCCAGGGCGCGGAGCTCATCCAGCTCGGGGTGATAACCCGGGGCCATGACACCGCCATCTCGGATCACCACGGGCGGGGTTTCGACAATCGCGGCTTCGAGCAGGCTGCACAGTTCTGGGAAGGTGGAGGCCCGTTCCGCCAGCAGTTGCAATGCCTCGCTAGTGCTGTTTCGGAGCAGAGTTTGCAGCGTCGGAAGTTGCTGGAATGCATGGCGCAGGCGACTCAGATCCCGGGGGCGAGCAGAGCGGAGCGCCAGCCGGGCCAACACCCGCTCCATATCGCCAATCTGGCGCAGCAGTGGTTGTAATTCGCAGGCCATATTCTGAGTCAGCAGCTCGGCGATGATCTGCTGGCGATTGCTGATAATCGGGCGATTGCGCACCGGCTGATGGATCCATCGCTTGAGTAGACGGCTGCCCATCGGGGTTGCGGTGGCATCCAGAATTTCCGCCAGAGTATTTTCCAGACCACCGGCCAGATTTTGCGTCAGCTCCAGATTTCGGCGGGTGGCGGCATCGAGCACTATCATATGCTCGGTCTGCTCCAACCGTATGGCGCGGATATGGGGCAGGGCGGTGCGTTGGGTATCCTTGACGTATTGCATCAGGCAACCCGCCGCACACAGCGCCGTGGTAGCCTGCTCGACGCCAAAGCCGACTAGATCCCGGGTCCCGAACTGCTGGCACAATAGATGCCGGGCGGTACCCAGCTCGAACTCCCACTCGGCGCGGCGACGAAGTCCTTTACGCTGACCCAATAATGACAAGTAAGCAAACGACTCAGGATAGAGCAACTCGACCGGATCGAGACGCTGCAACTCGGCCAGTAGCGTTTCTTCGGCTGGAAACTGGTTGATACTAAAACGCCCTGAGCTGATATCCAGCACCGCCAGTCCGAAGCGCTGTCCATCGTGATAGAGAGCGCCGATTAGGTTGTCGCGACGCTCGCTCAGCAACGCCTCATCGGTGACGGTACCCGGGGTGACAATTCGCACTACTTGGCGCTCGACCGGGCCCTTGCTCAATGCCGGATCGCCGATCTGCTCGCAGATTGCCACCGACTCGCCGAGCTGTACCAGCTTGGCCAGATAGCCTTCTACCGCATGATAGGGTACCCCAGCCATAGGGATAGGATTGCCCGCCGACTGACCGCGTTTGGTCAGGGAAATATCCAGTAATTGGGATGCCTTGCGCGCATCCTCGTAGAACAGCTCGTAAAAATCCCCCATCCGATAAAACAGAAGGATCTCTGGATGCTGGGCCTTCAAGCCCAAGTACTGCTGCATCATTGGGGTGTGTTGCTCGATATTTCTGTTGTTCATCAAGCCTTTAACCTTTTAAATGTTCTATAAATCAATCGATTGCGTTCTTGATGACGACTCACCATGTGTCTGATTGTCTCAAGCTATCTCGCTGCATCCTAACAATAAGCGTAGGTCAAAGCGTAGGTTGTTGATGGTTTCTGGTGCGTAAACACGATAACCTACGCTTCATGTAAGAGTGATTCAGTTTACTGAGGAGTACGGCATGTCGGGGCGTCAGAATAGCAAACCGCTTTCTTACAAAGCAATTGAAGCCATGAAGCCGGGAGACAAGGATAAAGCTGATATCGGTGAGTATCGAGGCTTGCGTGTCAGCTGTGGTCGAACCGGCAAAAAAAGCTTCTACTATCGCTATAACGATCCAGCAAATCCTCGCAAGCAAAAGCAGATAACGCTGGGGGTATTTCCGATTCTTACGCTTGAACAAGCCCGGATCCGGCTCAAAGAGCTCAAGCTGATGCGTCACCAAGGTCTGTGTCCTGCAACGGAGTTGGCAACCGAGCAACAGATCCAGAAGGCTCAGGCGGTTGAGGCCATCGACACCAAGCCATTTACAGTACGAGATGTCATAGAGCTGTATCTTGGTGAGTACATCGAGGATCACTGGTCCTCGACTGGGGAGTTAATCCCTGGGGCGAGGAAACCGAAAGGACAGGCTGAAGCACGACGTACTCTTTGCACCGATGTATATCGAGATTTGGGGGATATAGAGGCGATTCAGATTTCGGCCCAAGATGTCAGCAATCTGGTGTTGAAAATCGTTGGACGTGGGGCCAATGTTCAGGCGGGAAACGTACTACGTGAGCTGGGTTCTGCTTATGACTACGCGATTGGCTCGGGCCGGTTGCCAGATGATTTCGTCAACCCAACGATCAATGCCAAGAAGAAGCTCAAAATGACGAGGCTTCGCCTGACCAGCCAGAAGGCAACCCGAGTTTTCGATGATGAAGAGTTACGACGATTTTTGCAGTGGCTACCCGACTCAGCATATCCACTAGGCCAACAGCATGTCCTCAGACTGACGCTATGGACCGGTTGCCGTACTGGAGAAATTTGTGGTTTATATTGGAATCAAGTTGATCTGGATAAAGGAACTATTCATTTAAAAGAAACAAAGACCGATGTCGATCGATATGTCCAACTGTCTAATCAAGCAATTTCATTTTTAAAAGCACTGAGATTGGAAACAGAGGATTGTTTATTTCCATCTAGAACTACGAACGAGCCAATTCAGCAAAAGGCTTTGACAACAAGCGGATGGATCCTAAGGCAAAGCGGACAGATGATAGATCTGCCAACTTGGACGCCACACGATCTGCGACGGACTGTGAGAACCGGTTTGGCCCGTCTAAGTTGCCCTACCGATATAGCGGAGGCGATATTAGGCCATAGCCAAAAAGGGATACAGGGGACGTATAACCTGCATCGCTACAATGACGAATGTAAAGTATGGCTGCAAAAATGGGCGGACCACTTAGATAGCTTAATGGTTTAGTATCAAAGATAAGGCAGAATTAACTGCCTTATTTGATTGCATCTTGGAATCTTTTATATTCATTTTTAATTGCCATTTCTACAAAAGCATTTCTTGATATCCCCGTGGTGTCGCACACATCCTTTAAGAGGCTCTTGATGCTCGGGGGTAAAATGAAATTGAATTGTATATTTTCCTTGTTCTTTTCTCTGGTTTTGAATTGACTCCATGATTTTTTTAATCTCATGACTGTTAACGTCGCTTTGTCTGGGTTGAAGGCTGTTAAAATGTCGAAATAGGATATGAAGCTCTTTAATGTTTGCCCCGATTTATGATCGAGCAACCATTCGCAAGCCAAAGTTGAGTCAATAAACTCTCTTTTAATTATCCATGCGATTAACTTCTTTCTGTCTTTCTCTTTCCTTAGCCAAGGGATTATTGCATTCGCGTTTTCAATAAAAAACCATTTTGTTTTTATTTTGTCGATTAGATTTATTTTACTTTGAATATTTCCATCCATTAGTAGTAAATATTTTTTGAATTCAATAATGGCATCATGTGGTCTTTTGAAGTTTTTGGTGGAAATGCGTAGCGGAGTGAATTGAGAAAGGAATAAATCATTGTTGTAGTCATTCTGAGTGTTTGCGGGTGTGATTGCTATATGGGAAATTATGGATTGTATAAATAGCGACTGTCTTGTGTTGTTGTTTTGAAGCCATAAGTAATTTATTTCACGTATCTCGTTTTCTGTAAATGACTCAACTAGCGCGGTAAATATTTCGGCGCATTCAATTTTTGCATCGAGCGTAATATAGTAAATAAGTTTTTGCTGTAGGATGGGTGATATTTCATCTTTCTGTGCTTGTATTTTTTTTACCCCTTGCAACAGCAAGCGTTGTTTTTTTGTTTTTTCTATTGAGAGATTAATATCTAGATTAAGGCATCTTATTATTGAAAAATCAAGGAAATCATCATTGTCCATGTATTCATCGAGCAAATCAGGCTTGGTTAGTGATGTTTTTAATTTGATGTAGATCTCGCTAGTTGTGATTTCTTTAATCATTTATAGTGGAATTCCAGTAGTCAAGTAGTGGTCTTATAGTCAGTCTGTAGTCGTTATTGCGTCAATGGTTTTGGTGTCTCCATGTGGATTACATCGCATTCCATGGTGAGGGTAACGTGATTTCGTTCCCAATTTTCTTGATGATTAGAGCTATCTTCTGTTTGTTGTTTAGCAGTTCGATGCCTATTGGTTTGGTTGTGATTTTTTTACGTGCACCACCTGTGTTATGAGTTAATAACGCGAGGTGCATCATGGAATTAATGAAACTGACGGACGTAATTAGAGAAACCAGATTATCCAGAGCAACCATCTATCGGTTAATCGCAAAAGGTAACTTTCCAAAACAGATCCATCTTTCTGAACGAGCGACTGCGTGGTTGAGAAATGAAGTCATGGATTGGATTAAACAGATGGCTGATGCTCGATAAGTGAAGTTGTTAGCGTGCTGCTTGAAAAGATTGCGTCTGATTTTTAACTGCCTTTTCATAATTTCGCTTTTTATAAAAAGTGGATAATTTCAGAGTTTGTTTTCTGAGGTGATTGGTATTTTCTCATCGGTGTAGGTGTTGTTTTTATCTGAATTATGCTGTTTTAGTCCTAAATAAATGTAGGGGGAGGTAATATAAGGCATGTTCTATCTATGTTTATATCCATCTTTAAATGTAACTACACATCTGCTTTAACTCATTCCACTAAACAAACATCCAAGTTCATGTCGCCCGTAGATAGGCGACTCAAACCTTTTGTAACAATAATGATTGGACTAAATAAATGAATGACGTCATTACCCTGTCAGGGGTAGAGCTATTGGCTTTGGGGAAAGAAGCCCGTCAGCGTTATAGTTATATGGATTATGAAATAATTTATAAACTAGAAGAGGTGATAAGAAATTCGCTGAGCGATTATTCGTCTATCTTTGCGGTTAGAGTGGATTTGCGATTCACCGATCCGGAAATCGGTTGTCCTGAGTAACCGTTCACCGGCCCCGGCTTGACTAAGCCGAGGTCAGGTTGAATACGTCAGGATAAGGCTGGCCCGTCATGACCGCTGT
>NZ_BAAGVN010000343.1:0-34313 GCF_054780855.1 Pseudaeromonas pectinilytica | reverse complement strand
CAACCAAGAGCCCAACAGTGCAAAATCCTGGTTATCGGGTGGGGTGAAAATAGTCAACAACACGTAAAGGGAACAGCGCCCAAGCCAGCTCTCCCACATGTTTTGCAGCAGCAGGGGCGCTGTCTCGTCCGGCGCATCCAGCTCGCGGCTCTCGACCTTTTCGGTACCGATGACGTTGGAAATCAGCACCGCATGGTGCGCGGTGATGGCGCGGCCCGACTCACTGATGATGGTCGGATGGGGTAACCCGAACTCACGGCAGACATCACCGATGCCCCAGACCACGTTGTTGGCATATTCACGCAAGCTGTAGTTGGCCGAGCAATGGCTTTGCGAGCGGGAGCCTTCATAATCCACACCCAGACCACCGCCAACGTCCACCACATCAATGGCGGCACCGAGACGACGCAACTCGGCGTAGAAACGGCCGCATTCGCGGATCCCGCTCTGGATATCCCGGATATTGGCAATCTGGGAGCCCAAATGGAAATGCACCAACTGCAACCAGTCGAGTTTGTCGGAGTCGCGCAAGCGCTCCACCAGCCGCAGGATCTGCGCCGCCGACAAGCCGAATTTGGACTTCTCGCCACCGCTAGCCTGCCATTTACCGGCACTCTTATGGGCCAGGCGAGCGCGGACACCGATGCGGGGAGCAATCTTCAGCCGCTCGGCTTCATCCAGCACCAGCTCCAGCTCGGAGGGTTTCTCGATGACGATGTAGACGTGGTGGCCCATCAGGCTGCCCAGCAGCGCGTGCCGGACGTATTCCCGATCCTTGTAGCCGTTGCAGATGATGACGGTGCCCCGCTCATGACGATGGGAGAGCACGGCCAGCAGTTCCGGTTTGGAGCCTGCTTCCAGCCCCAGACGCGGTTTGTCGTCATAGGCTTTGGCAATCGACTCGATCACCTGATTCTGCTGGTTCACCTTGATGGGATAGACACACTGGTAGTTCCCTTCATAGCCATAGTTTTCTATCGCTTGCTGAAAGGCATTGAACAGTGCATCGACCCGACTCTTGATGATGTCCGGGAACCGCAACAACACAGGGGCTGCATAGCCCTGCTTGCGCAGCTCCTCGATAATATCGACCAGGGCGACGCGGTGGTCAGGCCGGCTCTTGTCCGGTGCAACCACTACTTGTCCCTTGTCATCCAAATGAAAAAAGCCACCGCCCCAGTAAGGCAGGTTATAGACCTTGAGAGCGTCCGCTGAGGACCAGTTAGTCATGGGCTATGCCTCGCAATAAGAGTCCCGTCGTCGGGTACTCGTTACTGGCCAAATCAAATCCAGCAGATCCGGTCTGCACCGGATCTCTGGGGTAGCTGATTGCCCGCCGTCGCGTTGGCCCGAATGCGCTGCGGCATGACGGCGGGCCTTTTTCATTCCCACAACTTGCGCCATGGTTTGATTGCCCTGTCGGGCTCACTACTTTCCTTCCCCATCCGGTTCAATACCCGATCCGGCCCAAAGACCGGCAGGACATGAAGCGGGATAAACCGGGAGTCAGAACGAAAGCAGAATAGGGGGAGTTCAACCGGACAACACACAACACCGGGGAAGGGGCAATGAGCAGAGTAAGCGCAGGCCCAGGGGCGTCATCATGCATGCCGGGTGGTAACTCCTTGTCTCGAGGCGCCACTACCTGTGGTCGCCGAACCAGTGAAAAGCCCCTCGGCAAAAACCGAAGGGCTTGACCATTCATCCTGTATGCACAGCCCAACGGGTTCAGGTGAGAGGGCTGTGGTTTGCGCGGAGTTTACACACAGTTTTTTTCATTTGCTACCGGAAATCTCAGCGTTAAAAACTCCATAAAAGTGATGAGTTTCAGCACAAATGCGTAATCATTAATTCTGAGTGAATAAAATCACAAAATCAGCAGGGAAGCGGCGTATGGCATGGGTTCAGACTGACCACAGGATCAGCAATTCAGCTCGCCTTTTAGTAGCAGGATCCGCCAAAAACCTGCGATGACTCAAAAAGAGTCACTAATGAAGACGGCATACTTTAGCCTCCTTGATCCTCATAGATGTTGCTTATGAATAATCTTCTTGCCCGCTTCTTCAGCTATATCGAATTCGACACCCAGGCGGATGAAAGCCAGAGCGGCTGCCCCTCCACCGCCGGGCAGTTGAGCCTGGCCCGCCATCTGGCCACCGAACTCAGCAGCCTTGGCCTGCAACAGATTGAACTGGACGCCAACGGCTATTTGACCGCCTTGCTGCCCAGCAATGTGACCACGGAAGTCCCCGCCATCGGCTTTATCGCCCATATGGACACAGCGCCAGACTTCTCCGGCCACAAGGTCCAGGCGCAACTGGTCGAGGCCTACCAGGGCGGTGACATCGCGCTGGGCAATAGCCAGGAAGTCTTGAGCCCCGGGGATTTTCCCTCCCTGCGCAGCTATCTGGGGCAGGATCTCATCACCACCGATGCCACCACCTTGCTGGGTGCCGACGACAAGGCCGGGATCTGCGAAATCATCACCGCCATGGCCCATCTGCTGGCTCATCCGGAAATTCCCCATGGTGATATTTATCTGGGCTTTACCCCGGATGAGGAGATTGGTCGCGGCGCGGACTTGTTCCCGCTGGATCGCTTCAAGGCCCGGTGGGCCTACACAGTCGATGGCGGCGAGCTCGGAGAGCTGGAGTATGAAAATTTCAATGCTGCCACGGCCATCATCCGGGTACAGGGCAACAATGTGCATCCTGGCACCGCCAAAGACATCATGGTCAATAGCCAGACTCTGGCCGCACAGTTTCATGCCAGCATGCCGGCCGCTGAAACGCCGGAGTGTACCGAGGGCTATCAGGGCTTCTACCATCTGATCGGGATGCAAGGCTCGGTGGAAGAGAGCACCCTGACCTACATCATCCGCGACTTCGACAGCGACGGCTTTGCCCGCCGTCAGCAGTTCCTGCTGGATCAAGTCGCCACCTGGAATGCCCGCCCGGGTCCACCGCGTTTCAGCATCGCCATCAAGGAGAGCTACCGCAATATGCGCGATCAGGTACTCCCCCATCGTCACATCATCGATATTGCCGAACAAGCGATGCGCGAAGCCGGTGTGATACCCAAAATCAAGCCAATCCGCGGCGGCACCGATGGTTCGCGCCTCTCGTTTATGGGCTTGCCCTGTCCCAATCTGTTCACCGGCGGTCATAACTTCCACGGCAAGCATGAGTACATACCGGTCCCGTCGATGGAAAAAGCAGTTGCCACCCTGATCGCCATAGCCCGTCTGACCGTCACACACTCGTCACCGCGCTGACCCGCGGCTGTCATGAGCCGCTAGCAAGCTGGCCTCCGGTATAACTGCCGGAGGCCAACCATGATCAGCGTCGATGCCCTGCTTAGCCAATACTTCCCCACCCAGTCGCACCATCATTGGTTCAAGCCCCTGTTACGCCGGGTGCTGTATGAACATGATCTGCAGCAATTTGCTGAACAGTATCCCCATCTCCACGGCCTGGATTTTATCGAGCAAGTGCTGGGCTACTTCGATTTCGCCTGTGAAGTCGCGGATCACGAGCTGGAGCACATCCCCAGCAGCGGCCCCGTGGTGCTGGTTGCCAACCACCCAATCGGCACGCTGGATGGCATGGCGCTGTTGCGGGTGGTGGCCAAGGTACGGCCCGATGTACGCATCATGGCCAATCAGATGCTGGCCCATGTCGCGCCGATGCGGCCGCTGCTGTTTCCGGTGGATAACATGGGCAGCCGGACCAATCGCCAGCAAATCGAAGCCATGCGCGAGCATCTGGCCGAAGGGCGAGCCTTAATTGTCTTCCCGGCCGGCGAAGTCTCTCGTCTGCGGCCACAGGGCGTGCGCGATGGCCGCTGGAATCCTGGCTTTTTACGCCTCGCCGCCCGCAGCCGGGCCCCGATCGTCCCCTTGTATGTGCGCGGCCGCAACTCGCCGCTGTTTTACCTCACCTCCATGCTCTACAAACCGTTAGCGACCCTGTTGTTGGTGCGCGAGATGTTCGCCCATCGTCGCGGCCGTATCCATTTACGCATCGGTGCTCGCATCCCGTATGCCGCCTGGGCCGACAAGGATCTCACCCTGGAACAACTGGCCAAACGCTTCCGCAAACACCTGTATCGTCTGGCCAAGGGAAAATCCGGGCTCTTCAAATCAGAATCACCGATTGCTCTCCCCGAGGAGCGCGCCCTGCTCAAACGCGAAGTCGAGCACTGCGAACATCTGGGACAAACCCCGGATGGCAAGCAGATCTATCTGTATCGTCGGCAGGATCAGCCCCATGCCCCCATCCTGCGCGAACTGGGACGGTTGCGGGAAATAGCCTTCCGCGCCGTAGGCGAAGGCACAGGCCAGCGCCGGGATCTGGACAAGTACGATGATGACTACCTGCATCTGCTGCTCTGGGATCCGGGGGTGCTGGAAATTGTCGGCGCCTATCGATTTATTCCCACGGCCGAGCAGCTGGCGCGCAAGGGGCTGGCCGGGCTCTACAGTCATAGCCTGTTTGCCTATGGCGAGCAGATGGATGACGTACTGCAGCAGGGGCTGGAGCTGGGTCGCAGCTTTATTCAACCCGCCTATTGGGGACGCCGCGGGCTGGATTATCTATGGCAGGGGATCGGGGCTTTCCTGGCCCGCAATCCCCAGTACCGTTACCTGTTTGGCCCGGTATCCATCTCGGGATCCCTACCCATGGCGGCGCGGGATCTGCTGATCGCCTTTTATCGGCTCTACTTTCCGGCCAAGCTGGGCGTCGCACACTCACGCCGCCCCTACCCGGCGTCATTGCCGCAAGTGCTGGAGCAATTTAGCGGACAGGATTATGCCGCGGACTTGGCCCGTCTGAAATCCATGCTGGATAACCTGGGTTGCGCCATTCCTACGCTCTACAAGCAGTACTCGGAATTGTGCGAAACCGGTGGCGTGCAATTTATGGATTTCGGCACCGATCCGGACTTTGCCGATTGCGTGGATGGCCTGGTGTTGGTGGACTTATCCCGTCTCAAAGCGGCTAAATACCAGCGCTATATCGCTATTCATCAGTCGCTCGAGAAAGAAGTCGCCGCCTGATGATGGATGAAGCCCGGATAACAAGCCGGGTAAGCACGAACCAGCAGCAGCCCCATACCACAAAGGGAACCCGAGGGTTCCCTTTGTTCAATGACACGTAGCAGCCAGTAACTCGTCGCGAGCTCAGAGCCCGCGCAAATGGCAATACTAGAAGTTGCCCAAAAACTCCTGCCGGGACGCCAGATTGCTCTTGAACATGCCACCCAGTGCTGTGGTGGTGGTCAGACTGCTGGCATCCATGACGCCGCGGGATTTGACACAATAATGGGTTGCCGTCATGGAGATGGCCACATTCTCGGTTTCCAGCAAGGCTTGTAAGGCCACTAGGATCTGCTGGGTCAGACGCTCTTGTACCTGGGGACGCTTGGCAAAAAACTGCACGATGCGGTTTATCTTCGACAGCCCAATCACCTTGCCGCGGGGGAAATAGGCGACCTTGGCCAGACCATCAATGGTCACAAAATGATGCTCACAGGTGCTGGTCACCGTGATGTTGCTGACCTTGACCATCTCATCGACCCCCATCTTGTTGTCAATCAGGGTGATCTTGGGAAAGGCCTGATAGTCGAGTCCGGAGAAGATCTCTTCCACATACATTTTGGCAATCCGCTGGGGGGTCTCGGCCAGACTATCATCCGCCATGTCCAGGCCCAGTACTTCCATGACACCCCGCATATGCGCTTCGATGCGAGTCTTTTTTTCCGCATCCGTCAGCGGATTTACAATCCGTGGGGTCTCGAGTCCTCTGGCTTCCAGCGCAGAGCGAACCAGGATGGCTTCTTTACTCAAGGTTGACATCACATCTTCTCCATCACCATCAAGGTGGCCAATCATATCATCAATCCAGGCTTAGGTTAAAAACCGGCTTCCTCACCTTCACGCCGCACAGGATACCCCAGACCATCGATTCGTAACATTTCATTTACCATGCGACGCGCGATGGCCCCAGGATGAACCTGTTAGTTTTCGCAGGTCACTAATCTAGGTATTTTGCAAAACGCTAATATATTTGCATTTTGCAATGACTGATTTGCAAAAAGCGGAATCTAATGAGCCCTTTTTAGAGTAAAGGGGTAAAATCAGGCCAATATAGCCATTTATCCACTTAAAAAAGTTGGCACGATAATTCCATATATAAATCTGTAAACCAGTTTTATCCCGTGCTCTCTTCAGCGACAGCTGAAGTTTGGCCAACCTAGAGTTGGCCATTTTTTTTGCCCATTACATCAGATATCGCCATTTGGAGCCTTCTGGAAGTGACCGGTTTACTCACCAGCTCGCTCATGCCTGCGAGTCGGCATGCAACGCGATCCTCTTCCGATGCATTCGCGGTCAATGCCAGAATGGGCAACTCGGGATGATCTTGTTTGATGCGCCGGGTTGCTTCCAGGCCATCCATCTCCGGCATCCGTAAATCCATCAGTACCAGCTGCGGAGTGGCGGCTGCCACGGCGGCAACCGCCTCACGCCCATTGCTGGCTAGCGTCACCTGGTGCCCCAGTTTCCGCAGCATGGCCTGGATGACCTGCTGATTGACCAGGCTGTCTTCTACTAACAAGATCTGCAAGGTCGGCAAGGTTTCGAGTTCTCTCGCCGCCATGACCTCGACCCCAGTCCCCCCTTGTACCTCGTAACAGGGGATACGGAACCAGAAACAGCTGCCCACCCCGAGTTGACTCTCGACCCCAATTTCCCCACCCATCAAGGAGACCAGACGCTGGCTGATGACCAGACCAAGACCTGTGCCACCAAAACGCCGGGTCATGGAGGGATCCAACTGACGGAAGGGGCGAAATAGTTCGCTACATAGCTCTGGCGGTATGCCAATGCCGGTATCCTGTACTCGGAAATGCAACCAGCGGTTCTCGCGCCGGACACTTAGCTTGACTTGGCCCTGAGCGGTAAACTTGATGCCATTGCCCAGCAGATTGAACAGGATCTGGGTCAGACGGAGCGGATCCCCTTGCAACAGGGGTGGCAGTTGCGGATCCAGCTCGACCTGCAAGCCAATCTGCTTACTGCGGGCGCGTTCCTCCAACTGGGTGATCACCGAGTTGATGACGAAGTGACTCTCAAACGGGATCGATTCCAGCGTCATCTCGCTGGATTCAATACGCGACAAATCCAGAACATCGTGCAGCAAGGTTTGTAACAGTGCCGCCGAATGGGTGACGTGGCGGATCAACTCCCGTTGCTTACTGGTCAACTCGCTCTGATCCAGCAATTCCAGCATGCCGAGAATGGCCTGCATCGGCGTCCGGATCTCGTGGCTCATCACCGCCAGAAACTGCGACTTGGCCTGATTGGCGGCATCGGCGCGCATCTTGGCGCGTTTTAGCTCCTGATTGCGCACGACCTGACTGGTTATATCATTCACAGTGCCGCGATAACCGAGGAACTGGGAGCGATCATCGTAATAAGCATCGGCATTGATCGACAACCAGCGGCTCTGGCCGTTGAAAAACACTTCGAAACGGAAAGCACGGATCGGCTTGTGCTCCGCCAGATCCTGACGATGGCGTTGCCATTTCTCCGCCTTACTGCGTTCACGGTCGGTCAGATAATCCATGAAACACTTGCCACGGATCTGGGACATCAGGCTGGAGGTAAACTCTTCACCTTCCACATCCTCGGCGAACTGGATGAATTGGTGGTTCGCATCCGTCAACCAGAACCAATCACTCGCCATCTCGGCAAACTGGCGGAAACACTGCTGGGATTGACGCAAGGCTCGGGTCTTCTCCTCGACCAGAAGCTCCAGCCGGGATCGGTAACCCACGTTCAACAGAGCCTGATCCATCAAGGGCCGATAGCGCTCCAGCAGATCCCGCGCCTGCAGATCCAGACGATGACGCGCCGAATGGCAGCAGATCAGCATCATCCGCCCCTGCACCAGATTCAAAGAGGTCAGCAAGACGCTCCCCGCCATGCGCTGGACATCGGGGTGACAAGCGGCAAACTCCTGGGTCAATTCAGGCGCAAACAGCGCCACCGTTTCGCCAGTCAAGACTCGCTCGAACAAGGGGCCGCGTTGCCAGCTCTGCTGTTGCAACAGGGGATGACTGGCCACCGCGCAGCGTAGCTGCGGCTCCTGTTTTTCCAGCACCAGGATGGTCGCATGTTCAAAGCCAATCAGCGGCCGCAAGATAGCAATCAGCGCATCAAACAGGCTATGAATACTCTGCGGCCGTGTCAGCATGGCCATGCCTTTGAGCAGCCAACTGTTCTCGGCGCTGCATTTGCTTTCCCGCTCCTGACTGGCCGCCAACTGCAGACGCAATTCGTGCAGTTCCAGCTCCAGCTCAGCCGGACTCTTCGCCTGCTGGCTCATGCCGCATCCCTTTTTTGATAGAAGACCACGGTGGAGATCATGAGATTGCCATGGGCATTTTCACCCCCACTGAACCGCCCCTGCTCACCAAAGGTATAGGGACCGATAAACGGCACCCCTTGCCGGGCCAGCAGCAGCGAGTCCACCACCTGTTCCATGGCCGAGCTCAGGGTCAACATACAACCGGCACAAAAGATATTCAGCGCGGCCAGTTGTTCCATATCGGCGTGGCCCACCGTGAAATTACTGGAGCGTACCGCCCGATCCAGCAAACCGGTGCGATTTCCCTCCATCAGGATGACTGCCTCCCCCTCGTGAATATCGGTAAACAGCCGTAAGCCGCCTCGCGCCGTAACCTCCTCCGGGTGTGATAACTTGTAATACGGCACACCGGACAGCAGCCCCCCTTGCCGGGCCAGGGGAAACAAGGTGGTCTGGGCAAAGACACTGCCGCCAGACAGGGCATTGGCGATACAACCCTGAGTCCACTGGTTATACACGGCGGCAGCCGGCTGATGATCGATGGTCAGCAATTCGCGGCCCTCGACTTGGGTCGCAATACCACGGGGACCAGCCGGCATATAAGTGGAGTGAAAACTGGTGGCGATCTGGCAATCCGGATAAAACAGCGTGATGGCGATCCCCTGCTGCAGACAACCATCCTGAGTCAGTAATTGGCACCGCTGACCGCGAAGATTGTGCGCGGCGCTCCCCCCAACAATGGCTACCGAACGGCCAAGCCGGGTCTCGATCGCTGCCATGATTCGTTCTTCGTGGCCGGGACTGGCATGTAACCAGACCAACTGCGGCAGCTCACCTGGGCGCTCGCAACGGCGCATCGCCTGATCCAGCAAGCCCTGAACCGTAGCCTCGATGCTCAAGGTCAGTGGAGCCAAGGCACAACCATAAGCGCCCTTCTCATCACGGAGTGCCCAACACGCCAGCGCTCGGCCCTCCGTCGAATGGTAACCCGCCTCCGTCATAATGCCCTGACACGAGCTGCAGCCGGTGATTTGGCAGTCAGGAAAAGCCGCTTTTAACTGCATCACCAGAACATTGCCATCATGGAGCTCGGTAAAATAGATCAGCAACAGATGGGGCGCGGCGCCCAGTTTCTGGCGAATATCCGCGATGACTTCTTGTACCGCGAGCTCGCTCCCGGCCTGTAACGAAAATGCAGTCGCGACCTTCACGGCCTCTCCTTTTTCTGTGAGCACTCTGCAAGAGCGCGCGGGAATGGTTATGTAACCCGACCGGGAAATTATATGATTAAAGCTCGATTGAACCTAAGACTCTGATGACTATCTGATATGCCACCACCACTCCATCAATTCGCCAACATTGTCGCCCTCGGTGGAGGTCATGGTTTGGGACGCTTGCTGTCCGCGCTGCAAGGTGTTGGCTCTCGGCTGACGGGTATCGTCACCACCAGTGACAATGGTGGCTCATCGGGCCGATTACGCCAGACACAGGGAGGCATTGCCTGGGGTGACCTACGCAACTGCATCAACCAACTGGTGACCGAACCCAGCACCGGCAGCCGCTTGTTCGAGTATCGCTTCAGTGGTGAAGGCGAACTGGCTGGACATAATCTGGGCAATCTGATGCTGCTAGCACTGAACCACATGTCAGTCCGCCCTCTGGAGGCGATTACCCTCATCCGGCACATGCTAGGGGTACAGGCCCAGATCATCCCGATGTCAGAAACACCGACCGACCTGATGGGATTGAGCGCTTGCGGTACCCGGGTGTTTGGCGAAACATCGATCGATGCCTGGCATGACTTGCCCGAACAATTGCTGCTCTCCCCCGCCGTACAGGCCACACCAGAAGCGGTCGATGCTATTTTGCGGGCGGATCTGTTGTTGATTGGCCCTGGCAGCTTTCTTACCAGTCTGCTGCCACCGCTATTGGTTCCTGAGTTGGCACAAGCCATTCGCCGAACTCAGGCGACCTGCCTCTTTTTAGCTAACTTGGAGCCGGAGCTGGGGCCGGGAGGGCAACTGTCACTCGAGGAGCAAGTCCGTTGGCTGACCCAGGTCACCCAACGCTCGCTGGATGCAGTCATAGCCGGGCCCCATGCTCCCGAGCTGGAGATCCCCTGCTTCCGGGTGCCCCTTGCAGAGTCGGGATGTCGCTGGCGCTATGACCGAACCCGCTTACTGGCGGCACTGGAGACTTTCGCCTGGCAAACCAGACATAAGGATCAGGCCGGGTGAACCACCGGAAGCAGAGACAACAAAGCTGCGCAACTGGCAGGGAGACTGATTTGCAAGTTAGCAACCTCTTGCTCCATCACGGTCCACGCCTGCTGGCGACAGCCATTTTCCAATGCCAACGCTTCGTCATGACAGCGCATAGAGCCATAAGTGGCACACACAGACTTGAGGGTATGCGCCAGCAACAGCAGGTGCTCGGCATCGCGCGTCCGCAGCGCGTTTACTAACGCATCCAGGTTTTTCTGGCCATCTTCGACAAAGATGGCAACTAATTGCGGCAACAACTCTTCACCGGCATCCCGGCCCAGTTGTGCGAGGATCTCTTCATCGATCCATTGCATGATGGTAACTCTCCCGTGCTCACAGGACTTTCTTATTTATGGTTATCGGGCAGCAGCCCTTGTTCCTGCCATCCCTGTAGTTTGCGATACAGAGTGGAGGGACTGACCTCCAGCAGACGCGAGGCATGGGGGATATTCCCGCGACAGGCCTCGATAGCCTGAAGGATAGCGTCTCGTTCAACCACAGCCAAGGGGCGAATGGAACCCTCACTGGCAATAGTCGCCTTCATCAGAGTCTGCGGCATCGGCTCCGGCGTCTGCGCAGGCAAGTGATGGTCTTCCCGCAACAGAGCGGGCAGCATATTCAGCGTGACATCCAATCCGTCGTGCAACACCACAATTTGGCGGATCGCGTTCTGTAGTTGGCGAATATTGCCCGGCCAGTGATAGACCAATAAGGCACGGCGAGCCTCGTCACTGAAGCGTAAAAAACGTTTACCCTCCTCCCGTGCAAAGTTTTGTAAAAAAACCTCGGCAATGCGCAGAACATCATCACCGCGCTCGCGAAGCGGAGGAAGTTGCAACGGAATGACATGCAGCCGGTAATAGAGATCTTCCCGAAAACGCCCCGCAGCGACTTCGAGGAGGGGATCCCGATTGGTGGCACAAATAATCCGCACATCCACTTGTTCAGTGATGGAAGAGCCAACTTTTTGAAAGCATCCGGTCTGCAAAAAACGTAGCAGTTTGCTTTGCAGCTCCAGATCCATTTCACACACTTCATCCATAAACAGGGTGCTGCCATGGGCACGCCCGGCGGCACCAATCCGCTCACTCACTGCACCGGTGAACGCGCCTTTGACGTGGCCAAAGATTTCACTTTCCATCAGATCCTTGGGGATCGCCGCACAGTTCAACGCCACCAAGGGCCGGTTATGACGTCCACTGAGCCTATGAATCGCTTCCGCACAGACTTCTTTACCGGTACCACTTTCCCCGGTAATAAAGATGGTAGCGCGCGAAGAGGCGGCGGTTTCTATGGTGTGATAAACCTCCTGCATGCTAACGCTGGCACCGACAAAACCTTCAAATTGGTCACGGGGATAGACGTTCTGATAGCGGCTGACCAGCGCATTCAAGCGGCGATACTCAATGGTATTGCGCAGGGTGACGCGCAGGCGATCGGCATCGACAGGCTTGGCAATAAAATCATGAGCCCCCAGGCGCATGGCATCCACCGCCATGTCCAAAGAGCCATTGGCGGTCATGACAATGGTGCTGATCCCCAACGCCGATGCCTGGACATGCTTGAGGATTTCCATCCCGGACATATCGGGCAGATGCAGATCCAGAAGCAAGATATCTGGCTGCAGCAGCGGCAACTGCTGCAATGCCTCGGCACCACTGGCCACCGAGATCAGCGTCACTGCTTCATGTTTGAGATAGGCTTGATAAACGGCGCTGAGCGGGGCTGAGTCCTCCACCATCAACACCGTGGGGATCTGGTATTCCATGTAACCTCCCGGCTGTCAGGCGCTAGGGTACCTGTCTCGGGAATGAAGGACAAGACAACGCGGTGAGCCCGGCGGTCAGCCCTTTCTTTTTTATGCACTTGCGTCAATGCTTAAGGCAGCTCCCCTCTAGAGCATCACTCACGATGGGAATCAGATGACAACACATCTTCGCCGCCGGATCGGTTTCGGTTTATTCTTACTGCTACTGCTTCCACTCGGCTTCTACGAAGCCAGGTCTCTGCTTGCCTCCTCCTCACAGCGTTTGAATCCAGCGACACTTCAGTCTCTGGTCATCAGCTATCAGTGGCAACTGCAACAACGCCTGGTACAGGCCGTCTCGGCGACCCAGCTCCAAGCACCTCTGCCACCCGAATTCAGTGCCTACTGGCAAAAAGACCAACAAACCTGGCAGGGCAAGCGCCGCGTCCCTTCACTGGCTGAAGCAAGCTGCCCTCCCGCGCCAGGACGCATCATCCCCCTTGCTTCGGCACACAGGATCCAGCTCTATCTGTGCATGGAGCAGCCGACGCAAAAGCAGCTGTTCTTACTGAACGTGCCAGCATTGCTATCGCAACCATTGGCCCTCGAGACGCTCTCACTGGCGTTGGTCGATCCAGAACAGCAGCGCCTCTTTCAACTCGATGCCCATTCGGGTGATCTGCTGACGACACCGATCCTTAAGGACTCTCCCCACCAGCCCATGCTGACCTCGACCAACAACACTCAGCTGGGCACCACGCTAGATGCCAGCTGGGTCACCACATCTTTTGGCTGGCGCCTGGTCTTGCTACAACATCACGAGCGCGATCCATGGCATTGGCTCTGGTTGACCGCCACCCTGGGACTATGTCTGCTGCTGAGCTGGACCCTACCCGCCTGGCTCGGCGGTTACATCTACCGCCGTTTTCGTTATCTGACCCAGGCTGCCGCCCAGATAGCCTTAGGTAACTTCACCTTTCGACTACCATCCGAAACCCATGATGAACTGGAGTTAATCAACACAGTTTTCAACCGGATGCTCGATGAAATCCAGATCCAGAAACAGCGTCTGCAGGAGCAAAATGACGCCTTGCAAGCTGGCAACGAAAGCCTGCAGGAAACCTTGGAAACCGTGCAAAATATGCAAAGTGAACGCTTTGTCACTGCAAGTAGTATTTTGCAACATGCCGAATCGCAAATTTTACGCCAGCTTCTCAAGTGGCCCATCCAGCAGATGACCGAGCTGAGCCATCGACTCCAGCAACAGCAAGAGCTGCTGGATAGCCAGCTCCACCAGACGGCCATCGACCGCAATCAACTGCATCAGTCCAGTCAGAACGCTCTGGCGCTGTTCGAGCAACTGCAAATCAAGCTAAACCAAGCCCATGACTTACTGGATCACTATCGGCCCGAAACCAATAAGGAGGACCTGGGGGAAAAGCAACACATCCATCTGGCACCGCTACTGCAGGAAACTGTCCATCGTTTGCTGCCGCACTGGCAGCCACAAGGCCACCAGGTGTATATCCGCTGTTCGCCCCACATCACCCTCGACAGCTATCCACTGGCCATTGCTCAGGTGATCAACAACCTGATGATGAACGCACTACACCACGGTTTTACCCCCGACGATGCCGGAGAGATCGTGATCAGCGTGAAGCAGGATGCGCAGCATGTGGTGATTACATTCCGTGATAATGGCTGTGGGATACCGGTGAAGCTGGAAGAGAAGCTGTTTCAACCGTTTCAGAGCGCCAACCCGGGCACAACGGGCAACAGTCTGGGGCTTTACCTGACGCGCCAACTCATACAGCAACTGCTCAACGGCAGCATTATCTACCAGCCTACCGAGTCACCCGGCGCCTGTTTCATCATCACACTGCCACTGGATGTCGCGGCCGAACAACCCGGGATCTAGACCGGATTGTCGATATCGATAAACTGCACCTCGAGCCCACACTCTGCGGCCAGCCTCTCGCCAAGGGCCTTGACGCCATAGCGCTCCGTGGCGTGATGCCCTGCCGCATAAAAATGGATCCCCATCTCGCGCGCGACATGCACGGTTTGTTCGGAAACCTCACCCGAAAAGAAAGCATCAATGCCCTGCTCAGCGGCAAGAGTGATATAGCTTTGTCCACCACCACTGCACCAAGCGACGGTACGAATGGGTGTACCTTCCTGCCCGATGCACAACAAGGGCTCCCGCCCCAGAGCCGAGGTCAGCCGCTGGGCAAATTGCTCGGCACTGACTGGCGCAGCCAATTCGCCGACCAGCGACAAAGAGCGCGGATTATCGTTCTCCAGTGGACGAACGACCTGAATATCCAGCAGTCGGGCCAGCTGTGCGTTATTGCCCAGAACCGGATGTGCATCGAGCGGTAGATGGTAGGCATACAGATTGATGTCGTGCTGTAACAGCGTCTGCAGACGCCGTTTTTTCATGCCGCGGATCTGTGCCGACTCCCCGCCCCAGAAGTATCCATGGTGGACCAAAATCGCATCGGCTTGCAGCCGCACTGCCTCATCCAGCAACGCCTGACTGGCAGTTACCCCGGTGATCAGACGCCGGATTTGCTTTCGCCCCTCCACTTGCAAGCCGTTTGGGCTGTAATCCTTGAATTGGCGACTCTCCAGCAAGGTATCCAGGTATGTTTCCAGTTGCAGATTATCCACGACAAGGCTCCGAACCATGATTGATGCAGGGGACAATAAAAAAAAAGAGGTGAAGAATCACCTCTTTTTTGTAGCGCTTCCGAAGGAGCGTTTTCTTTAACCCAATGGACTATAGGCAATGACCTTGGCCGAGGTGCCGGCAATCTGGCTGACTCGAGGCACCAGGCTGTCCAGCTTGGCACGGGAAACATCTGGGCCCACGGTCACCCGGTACAGGGTCGATCCACCACTGCGGAATGAACTGACATTAGCGGGAAAACCGCTGGCTCTCAGCTTACCTACCAGCACGCGCGCATTATCGCCACTGGAAAACACACCCGCCTGAATGGTCCAGGCCGCACGGCTGGTCGCCGATGAAGAGGATAACGGTTTAGCCTGCGGCGCCTGATACTTATTCACTGCACTCCCGACAGAGGTCGGTTGCGCTTCCACAATCTCGACGAAGGGCTTAATTTGTCCCGCTTGCAGCGTGGGCTTGGCTGGCTTCGGCTCGACCGGTTTCACCTCGCTCGGAGCGACAGCTGGCTGCGCTTTGGTTGTCACACTTTGCGACTCAACCTTGGGTTTTGCCGGTTCGGTCGCGGCAGGCTTGACCGCAACTGGTGCCTGATTAGCCGCCACAACAGTTCCAGGTTGCGCTACAACCACTTGACCTGCCGTATCGTTGCCCGCCACTACGGTTGGGGCAACCTCATCCACCGACCACTGCTCGTCAGGCGCCTGATTGACCACAACGCCCTCTGGCGTCGCCATGCCAGCACTTGCCGAATGAGCCATTTGCGTCGCCGTCGCCGCAGAGATTGCGGGCAAAGGGGCCGCCGCATCTGGACGCAGGGGAACGCTGGCAATCGGATCATGATGATTCGAGCGCTTGCCACTCAAGAGATCTGGCAAAAAGATGACCCCTAAAGAAACCAGAATCACAGTTCCTATCAGCCGGTTCTGAAATTGCGTTGCCAAGATTAACTCCCTAATGTTCCTGTGATATCCAATTCTTCTGCCATCACATCCGCAACCGTATAAAACGATCCCAAGACGATGATTTCATCCTCTGCTCCGGCAGTCGCCAGCGCAGCTTGATAAGCAACCCGTACCGAGTCGTAACAATACCGCATGGCATCGAGGGGCAGCATCGCAGCTAACTCATTGGCCGTGGCGGCTCTGGGGCCCTGCAGATCGGCCAGATACCAGACATCCACCCACTCGCTCAGTTCACCCAGTGTGTGCAGGATGTCTTTGTCCTTCAACATCCCGGCGACGGCTAATCGGCGACCCTGGCTCGGCTGCTGACGTAATTGCTGCGCCAGATAATGAGCCGAATGCGGATTATGCGCCACATCCACGATCACGGAGGGCTGCTGCCGCAACCGTTGCATGCGCCCGGCTAATCGCGCCTGACGCAAACCGGCATGCAGAGCCGCCTCATCCACCACCAATCCCAACTGCTCAACCACCGCCAGCGCGGTCACCGCGTTGTCCAGGGGTAACTGTGGGTAGGGCAATCCCGACCACTGCTCGCGCTGGCCATGAAAAGCCCAACTCTCTTCGGACTCGGTGCGCCAAAAATCTTGTCCAACCTGTAACAAATGAGCACCCAGGGCATGCGCGGTCGCTGCCAGGGTTGCCGGAGGTTGCGGCTCACCGGAGATAGCCGGTTTCTGCGCCCGGAATATACCCGCCTTTTCGGTGGCAATCGCCTCCCGGGTATCCCCCAACCAATCACAATGATCCAGCGCTATGCTGGTGACAACCGCCAGATCCGAGGCCACCAGATTCGTGGCATCCAGCCGACCGCCTAATCCGACTTCCAGTAACACCAGATCAGGAGCCGCTTCGCGGAACAGCCATAACGCCGCCAGGGTACCGTACTCAAAGAAAGTCAGCGAAATATCCTGACGCACCGCCTCGATCGCCGCAAACGCCCGGCACAGATCCCCATCGGAGACATCTTGCCCATCCAGCCGCACTCGCTCGTTATAACGCAACAAGTGGGGGGATGAGTAGACCCCGACCCGATAACCGGCAGCCCGATAAATGGCTTCCAGCAAGGCACAGGTCGTTCCCTTGCCGTTCGTCCCGCCAACCGTCACGACGCGACACGGTAAGTGACGCAGCGCCAAGCGGTCAGCCACCAGACCGACACGATGCAATCCCAAGTCGATGACGCTGGGATGCAGCTGTTCTAAATAAGAAAGCCAGTCAGATAATGACTGGCTTTGCGCCATTACGGATTGCGTCATGACAGAATCAACTATTCCTCAAGCACAGAGACATGCATCAGCTTGCCGAGCAGAGCCGCTAACCGATCTCGCATCTCCCGACGATCGATGATCAGATCGATGGCACCTTTTTCCAGCAAAAATTCCGAGCGCTGGAAACCTTCCGGCAATTTTTCACGCACGGTTTGTTCGATGACGCGGGGACCGGCAAAACCAATCAGCGCCTTGGGCTCACCGACGTTGATATCGCCCAGCATGGCCAGACTGGCTGACACACCCCCCATGGTCGGATCGGTCAGTACGGAGATGTAGGGTAAACCTTCCGCACTCAAACGCTCCAGCGCCGCACTGGTCTTGGCCATCTGCATCAACGAAAAGAGCGCCTCTTGCATCCGCGCACCACCCGAAGTGGAGAAACAAACCAGACCACGGCGCTCCTTGATACAGGTCTCCACCGCACGCACGAAACGAGCGCCAACCACGGACGCCATGGAGCCGCCCATGAACGAGAATTCAAAAGCACAGGCCACCACAGGCACCCCTTTGACCTGCCCCTTCATGGCAATCAAGGCATCTTTTTCATTGGTCTCTTTTTGCGCGGCAGTGAGGCGATCCTTGTAGCGCTTGGAGTCTTTGAACTTCAACACATCTTGTGGTTCCAGTTCAGTTCCCAGCTCCAGACGATGATCGGCATCCAGAAAGCGATTCAACCGCTCACGGGCACCAATGCGCATATGGTGGCTACACTTGGGGCAAACGTGTAAATTGCGCTCGACTTCAGCTCGGTACAAAACCTGCTCACAACCATCACACTTGCTCCATATCCCTTCCGGAATATTATGACGGCGGGCGTTATCGCTCTTCGGAAGAATTTTCTCAAGCCAGCTCATGAAATACCTTTATTTCATCATCCAGAATTACCAGGCTGCTGTATCGGTTCATCAAATTAACCAACTCAGCAACGGCACATGACCGAGCATTTAAGCACAAGTCATTCGTTTTGTTTACTTAAAACTGGTCGTACCCGGGGCATTGTCCGGTAACCAGAGTGGTCCCAGTGGCAGGACGGGTAAGCCGAAATGCTCCGGATAAGTCACATCGACCAGATACAGCCCCCCTGCTTTCGCCGTAGCGCCGGCACATTCCCGATCCCGAGCGGCAAGCACATCGGCAATCCAGCTCTCAGGTTGATGCCCCATTCCCACCTCCAGCAAGGAGCCAGTGATGTTACGCACCATATGGTGTAAAAACGCGTTGGCACGGATATCCAGAATCACATAAGGCCCCATCCGCGACACGGCCAGGTGAGTGATATTGCGCCATGGCGTTTTCGACTGGCATTGTACGGCGCGGAATGAGGTGAAATCGTGCTCGCCCAACAGGCATTGTCCGGCTTGATGCATCAGTTGCGCATCAATTTCGCCATGATAGTGACTGAGGCCACCGCCCAATATCGCTTGGCGTAAATTAGCGTTCAGGATGATATAGCGATAGCGTCGCGCCGTGGCAGAGAAACGAGCATGAAATTCATCGGGCACCACTTGGGCCCACCGCACCGCGATATCGCGAGGCAGATTGGAATTAATGCCCAGGGTCCAGGCCGATAGGTTGCGCTCAGCATGGGTGTCAAAATGCACCACCTGCCCGGTCGCATGCACACCCGCATCGGTGCGGCCAGCACACTGAACCTCGACCGTATGATTGGCGATTTGCGACAAGGCACGCTCCAGCTCAGCCTGGATGCTGTTTACCTCGCGTTGCCGCTGCCAGCCAAAATACCGACTGCCGTCATACTCGATGCCCATGGCGATGCGCATATCTGTTCCTTCGCTCTATTACTTCGGGCCGCGATTATACGAGATGCGCCCCAAAAAAGAAGCGGCGACCGAGGTCACCGCTTCATCTCCAGTCTGACGATCAAGCCAGACGCTTGAGCAGACGCTGGGCATCGTCTTTTTGCTGGCTGGTCCCATTGGCCATCACTTCATTCAACAGCTCAATGGCACTGCTCTTGTCGTCGATCTCCAGATAGGCTCGCGCCAGATCCAGTTTTGCTCCCAGCTCTCCGTCCGCATCTACATCGACGCTATCCCCCTCGGGTAACACTTCAGGGAACTCATCCAGGCCGACATCCAGAGACAACCCCTGATAAGGCTCATCGCTTTCGGTTGCCAGATCCGCTTCGGCCAGCAGTTCGTCGATCTCCTTGAACGATGGTTTAGGTTTGACCGCCGGTGCCGATTGTGCGAGCAGCGCATCAATGTCATCCATATCGACCGGCGCGTTCAGCGACTCAGCCGTCTCCTCGTTGTACCAGTCAGCGGCCGGGGCCTCGGTGGCTTCCGTACTGGCTTGCAGCTCGAGGGATGCCAAGCTGTTCTTGAGATTAATTTCTTCCTCACTGGCAGAGACTGGCTCACTCTCCAGCACTTCAATCTCGGTCTCGCTATCATCGCTCCCCTCCAGATTAACAAAGGAAGGGTCACTCTCCAGTTCATCCATATTACTGAACAGTGCATCCAGTTCGTCATTGGAGAGATTCAGATTTTCTCGAGGAACGAACTCATCATCCGCCACCACCACCGGCTCAGGCATCAAAGGCGCGGCAGCAGCCGAGCTCAGATCCGCTGCAACAGGCTGAGTCTGGGTTTCACTCACCCCCAGCGCTGACAAAAACTCGGATTCATCCAGCGGTTCGCTCGCTCCCCAATCTGGCTCGGAGATTGGTGGTTGGGATTCAGGAGCCGAGACCGACAAATCCAGATCCAGGTCCTCATCCAATCCTAAATTGCCACCCCGAGGTTCAGAGCCTAAATCCGGGACCAGCTCGGAATCTGACGAATCACGACGAGACGCTGATTCACTCAGGGCGAACGAGCCAGGAATGGAGAAGGCAGGCTCCTTGCGCTCATCCAGAATGATCTCCGGTTGCGGTTGCAAGGTTTCATCCTGCTGCTCCAGATCGGGCAGATCACTGATCGCCACCATATCGGCAGCCAGCAGATGATCAAAGTGGGAATCCCCCTGCGCCATCAGCAAGTCGGTGGACTCGGCATCCTCGAGCTCACGAGCCGCCTGATCCCGTTTGCTTCTGGCCATCCACCAGAGGCTCACCAGCGCCAATGCCAGCAAGAACGGAAGTAGAAGAGTCAATGCCAGGTTCAGCGGGGTGGAGACTAACTGGCTCCAGAAACCACTATCCGCTTCTGTAGCCGGCGCCGTGTCCGCCGCCGAGACCACGGGTTCAGCTGGCGCGGCCACCTTGGCTTCCAGCAATGTCTTCAGCTCAGCCACGTCCTGTGTCAGTTTGGAAACCTGAGACTCTAACTGACCATTGGCTTTGCTCAACTCCTCAATTTTACCTTTATATTCATCCTGTAAAGCCGGTCCTGCGGGTGCAGTAGGAGCCGCAGACGAGCTCTGGGCCACCAAGGCGGTCACAGCGGCATCCACATTATCCGACACTGTGCTAGCTGAACTAACAGCCGCAGCCGGTGTGCTGGCAATCACCACCTTGTCGCTGATGACATCGGCGGCGGCAGAGACGGCCGACACGGCAGCCGCTGTCGTCGCGACGTCCGTGCTGGTACTTGCAGCGGACACAACCGGTGCCGGTTCCGCCGCGGCAATACCGGGTTTCTCCGGCGTCAGCTTGACCACAGGTTTGGCAACAGGAACGGCAGCAACCGTGGTATCCACCGCAGGCTCGGCCTTGGGTGACAGCTTGACCACGCGAGTGGATGTCGAACTGGTACGAGCCGGTAAAGCCATACCATTCCGCCGCACAACCTGCTGTGCCTGAGCCTCGCTTTCGCTCTGGATTTGCGCCAGCGTCGGCAAATTCAGTCGAGAGCCCTTGTACAACCCACTCAGACGCCCGCCGGCAAATGCCTGAGGATTCTTGCGATAAATCGCCAATAGTGTTTGATGAATGGAAACCTGACTGCTCGGTCTTACCTGTTGGGCAATCGACCACAGGGTATCGCTGCTCTTGACCGGACCGTACACTCCCGCCGAAGCACCATCATCGATAACCGCAGCGTCTACACCTTCCGTCGCCAAAAACGGCTGCGGAACACCTACCTTGAGCGTGGACTTTTTCGGTACCGGCTTGGCGAGCGGCTTCGCCTGGACAGGTTTCTGCTCAATTGGCGTTGCAAGCGGTTGACTGCTAGCCGGTACCAGAGGCGAAACCTCGGTTTTATCCGGTCCCTTGATCTCGATATAAAACTCATCCAGCTGTTCCGCCGCATGCAGTGGCGCAGCCAGCTGCATAGCAAGCGCGACAGCTAACGCCAGACGGGAGAAGTGCAGTCCCATAATCGTTCCTTCGTGATAGGCCTACCAATAACGTGGGGAAGGCAGAGGCAAGACAGCTCCAATATAAAACACTCCCCCGCGCTGTACCAGTGAGATACGGGAGGAAGATTATTACCGTAAGTCTAGGAAAAATCTGATTTGATTGATATTTTCAGATAAAAGACGGGCCGCTGAATGCGGCCCGGGTCACATCACAGATGGTCCTGGATCAGGCTTTCAGCAATCTGCAGGCAGTTGAGCGCTCCGCCTTTACGAATGTTGTCCGTCACCAACCAGAAATTAAAACCTTGAGGGTGAGACTTATCCTGGCGCAGACGAGAGATAAACACCCCACTTTGTCCTGCGCCATGAGTAACCGGCGTCAGCAATTCGTCATCAATGAGGCTCACTCCGGGGGCGGCCTCCAGAACCCGTTTAATCTCTTCCCGATCGCAGCCGTGCTGGGTCTCCAGATGCACAACCTGGCTATGACCGTAAAACACCGGGACGCGGATGCAGGTCGCATTCACCCCGATGCGCTCATCCCCCAGCAAGCGCTGAGTTTCGCTCTCCAACCGTTGCTCCTCCAGTGTAAAACCGTCGTCAGCAACGCTATCGATCTGCGGCAACAGGTTAAAGGCAATTTGCGCCTCGTAAGTGTGAGACTCGGCAGGACGGCCATTGAGTAAGCTGGCGGTTTGTTTGGCCAACTCCTGAATACCGGCTTTACCAGTTCCCGACACCGACTGCAGACTGACAATATTCACTCGCGCCACACCGACTTCATCGTGGATCGGCTTCAACGCCAGCATCAGCTCCGTCACGATGCAGGTCGGGCTGGCCACAATATTGCGCTGGCGAACATCCGCTAACTCGTCACTGTTCACTTCAGGAATAATCAGGGGCACCGAGAAGTCATCCCGGAAATGCAGACTGTTGTCGATCACCACGCAGCCAGCATCCGCCGCGATCTGCGCCCACTCGGCACTGGCCGCCGAGCCGGCCATAAAGAATGCCAGCTGCACCTGGGTCCAATCAAAATCGGCAACCGGCTCCACGCTCAGGGTTCGTCCGGCAAAACGCACGCTCTCCAATTCACTCTCATTGGCGACCAGCGGATAGAGAGTACCGACAGGAAACTCGCGCTCTTCGAGCAACTCCAGCAGGGTTTCACCACCCAGACCATCCACGCCCAGAATGGCAATATCAAAACGCTGGCTCATTGTTTAAACCTCATCATGTTGCTTGTTAATTGGAGAATGATTGATCGCTTACGGAGAAACCAAGCGCCGTCAGGCGTGGATCCGCAGAGCCCTGCACCCGCAGGGAGGACCATTCCCGACGCTCGGGATACTGTTTGCGCATCGCATCGAAACTGGCAGCGCCCTGGTAAGCCATCCGGAAGCGGGCGTCATCGCGCCGCACATCGTACACCAGATGGACTAGTTGCTTGATGTGAGCTGCGCTCAGCGGATCCTGCACCTGCACCTGCGACACTGCGGGTGCTGGCAGCAGGGCTTGCCATGTCCGGGTAAGGGGCAGCCCGGCAAACTGGCAATAAGCCTGATACAACTGATAAGTACCCATGATCTTGCCTTCCAGGCTGTAACCGGCGATATGCGGGGTCGCTAACTCGGTGAAAGGGATCAGCTCCTGCAGAATATCCGGCTCATGCTCCCAGACATCCATCACCAGTCGTAATGGCTCCGCCGTTTGCTGACGCAAGAGCAGCGACAGGTTATCCCAGACTTCGCCGCGGCTGGCATTGATCAAGAACTGACCGGCAGGTAGTTGTGCAATCCGCTCGGCATCCAGTAAATGGCGTGTCGGATGGGGCCCGTCATCGTCCAGGGGGACATGAAACGACACCACATCGCAGGCCAATGCCACGTCGTAGGAGACAAAGACTCGGGGATCCCCCGCCTCAGCCAACGGCGGATCACACAGGCAAACCTGCATCCCCAGCGCCTGGGCCTTGGCTGCGACCGAAGAGCCGGTATTCCCCGCCCCTATGATGCCCAGCGTCATACCCGCCAGACAGAGCTGATAACGTTCGGCCAATACCAGCAAGGCGCTGATGACGTACTCGCCGACGCTGATCTTGTTACACCCCGGCGCGCTGCTGAAGGCAATGCCACGGGCCGCCAATGCCTCTTGATCGATATGATCGGTGCCTATGGTCGCCGTGCCGACAAATTTCAGCCGCCGGGCTTGCGCCAGCAACGCGGTATCGACCCGGGTCACTGAACGCACCAATAACACATCGGCATCGGCGACCTGCTCTGCCGTCATCTGGCGACCCGGAACCCGGACCACCTCACCGAAGTCGGCAAATAGCACATCCGCCACAGGCATATTCTCATCAATCAAGATCCGCATTGTCTCTCCTTCTATCGGTAAGCGTTCGGTCAGGCCCAGTCCCCAAGGCCCATCATTGTAGCCATATGTCCCCGAATTGGGCAGCATCCATCACTGACCACCTCGCGGCGGCCAGTGATGACAAAACTCGATAAATTCAGCCAGGACAGGATGCAGATACTTCTCCTTATGCCATGCCAGTCGCAGCGGGCGCTGGATCCCAGGTTGCAAATCCAGTACCACCACGCGTCCATCCTGGACCGCCGCGGTGGCGGCAAGCCCGGAGAGCAGACACAATCCCAGCCCCGCAGCTACCGCATTCAAAATAGACTCGGTGGTATTCAGCTCCAGTCCGGCCTGCCAACTCTGCAGATGGGATCCGATCAAGCGCTGGAACTGCTCGCGACTCCCAGAGCCTGGCTCCCGTAACAGCCAGCGCTGCTGCTCCAAATCCGCCATGCTCAAGCGCCCGGCCTGGGCCAGCGGGTGATTGGGGGCGGCAACGACTTGCATACTATCGGGCATCCACTCCTGCAGACAGAGGTTACTATCGCTGCTGCTGCCCTCCAGCAGGGCCATATCCAGACGAAAATCAGCGAGCTGCCCCACCAGGGTACGGGTGTTACTGATCTCGATTTTAAAATCGACATCCGGGTGATTCTGCAGAAAATCAGCTAGCAAGCGGGGAAGCAGGTAGTTGCCGATGGTATGGCTGGCCCCGATCCGCAGGACACCACTGGCACGATCGGAGCGCTGGAACAGGTGTTCTATGGTGTCCAGTCGCTGTAGCAACTCATCGGCCAGCGGCAACAACTGGGCCCCCTGGGTATTGAGCTGCAGACGATTGCGGACCCGATCAAACAGTCGGCAGTCGAGTTGTTTCTCCAATTCCTGCAGCGACATGCTGGCTGCCGCTTTGGTAATAAACAGCCGCTCGGCGGCCTCCGCCAGATTTCCAGCTTGTACGACGGCGACAAAAAGCCGTAATTGTTTCAGTGAAATATTCATATCGTTCAGAAATACTAAACACGGGGTTCAGTTGATTCAAATATTCTTAAATTATGCCACGTCTTATCATGACTGCCATCATCGCGTGGCAGGAGCATAAATATGTTCAAACGGGTACAACATAAATTGACTCGACTCCCCACCCCACTGGCGGGCTTGGCCCTCGCCATTGCCGCCCTGGGCTGGTGCTGGGAAAACGCTCTGCCGCTGCAACACTACGCCAAGTGGAGTGGCGCGCTCATCGCCACTTGTTTGCTACTCAGTCTTAGCATCAAATTTGTGCGCTTTCCCCGTCTGCTGCGCGACGATTTGGCTCATCCGGTGGTTGGCAGCGTGGTGCCAACCTTCGCCATGGGCTGGATGCTGGTATCCAGCAGCGTTGGACAATGGCAGCCCGTGCTGGGACAAGCGATCTGGCTAGGTGCCATCACTCTGCATCTGGTATTCCTGGGCTGCTTCATCCATTACCGGGCCAAAAAATTTGCCCTGCACCATATGCTGCCGAGCTGGTTTGTACCGCCGGTCGGGATCATAGTCGCCGATGTCGCCTTTCCCGGTGGCGCCTTGCAACCGCTGGCGGACGCGCTGCTGCATCTGGGACTGGTCTGTTATGCCATCCTATTGCCGATCATGATCTATCGCCTGATGTTTGAGCGGGATATTCCGGATCCGGCCAAACCCACCCTCGCCGTCCTGGCCGCTCCTGCCAGTCTGTGCCTGGCGGGTTACCTGACCGTGACCCAGGAGCCATCGGCTCTGATGGTCGCCCTGCTGGCGAGTATTGCCGTGCTAATGACCGCAATAATTTATGTCGCCTTCTTCTCATTGCTGCGCTTGCCGTTCAACCCGGGATACGCCGCTTTTACCTTCCCCATGGTGATCGGGGCGACGGCCTTATACAAACTGGCGACACAACTGAGCCGATGGCAGCTGGATGCTAGTAGTATTCAGCTGGTGCGGCATCTGGCGCTAGGTGAGCTCATGATTGCCACTGGGGTCGTCGGTTATGTCGCCCTGCGCTATCTGCTGCATTACGGCCGCAAAACACAGTCTGGCTTGGCACAGGAGCTTGCCTGACACTCCGCCAGCTCTGCCAACACAGCGCCCGCCTACCCTCGACCATCAAGAATCAACCAGCCCATGGATATCGCAAAGGAGATGACTCAGCAGATGAGCTAACCAATGATGACCTGGTGGGGTAAATCGCAGGCAAAACAAAGGGGACCTCTCGGTCCCCTTGATGTATGACAACGCCTTGATTACTTAGCCACGGTGCAGGGCTTCAGATACCAGATGTTGTCCGCGTAGTCCTGGATGGAGCGGTCGGAGTTGAACTTGCCCATGGTGGCAGAGTTCACGATCACGGCCTTGGCCCATACCTTCTTGTCGCGGTACATGGCATCCACTTTCTTCTGGGCTTCGGAGTAGGACTCGAAGTCGGCCAGAGCCAGGTAGGTGTCACCGCCATCCAGCAAGGCACGCTTGATGGAGGAGAGCTCACCAGGACGGCCCGGAGTAAAGAAGTCAGTGTCGAACCAGTCGAGCACAGCCTTCAGCTCAGGGTTGGCATAGTAGTAATCCCAAGGATTGTAACCACCGGCCTTCAGTGCCTTCACTTCATCCACTTCCAGACCGAAGATGGCATTGTATTCAGCGCCCGCTTCTTCGGCGATTTCGATGTTCGCGCCGTCCAGAGTACCCAGGGTGATAGCACCGTTCATCGCCAGCTTCATGTTACCAGTACCAGAGGCTTCGTAACCGGCAGTGGAGATCTGCTGGGATACGTCAGCCGCCGGGATCAGCTTCTCAGCCAGGCTCACACGGTAGTTCGGCATGAACACAACCTTCAACTTGCCCTGAATGCGCTCATCATTGTTCACACGCTCAGCAACCTTGTTGATGGCGTAGATGATGTCCTTGGCCAGTTTGTAGCCAGGAGCCGCCTTGGAGCCGAAGATGAACACACGCGGATGCATGTCATAGTCCGGGTTGGCCAGCAGACGACGGTACAGAGCCATGATATGGATCAGGTTCAGCTGTTGACGCTTGTACTCGTGCAGACGCTTGATCTGGATGTCGAAGATCGCCTCAGCACTCACGTCGATGCCGGTTTCAGCCTTGATGACCTTGACCAACTTCTGCTTGTTCGCCAGCTTGATGTCCATGAAGCGCTTCTGGAACGCCGCATCATCGGCATGAGCCAGAGCACCACGCATCTTGTCCAGCTGCAGTGGCCATTCGTTACCGACAGTTTCGGTATACAGGGCAGCCAGAGCCGGGTTACAGGAGAGCAACCAGCGACGCGGAGTCACACCGTTGGTGACGTTGCACATCTTCTCAGGCCACAGTTCGGCAAACTCCGGGAACAAGTCTTCCTTCACCAGCTTGGAGTGGATTTCGGCAACACCGTTGACCTTGTGGGAGCCGATCACACACAGATTACCCATGCGGACCTTGCGCGCGCTGCCTTCTTCAATGATGGACAGCTTGGCCTTGATGGCATCATCGCCTGGCCACTTGGCTTCAACCTTGTCTTCCAGGAAGCGACGGTTGATTTCGTAAATGATTTCCAGGTGACGTGGCAGTACACGTTCAAACAGATACACAGCCCACTTCTCCAGTGCTTCTGGCAGCAGAGTGTGGTTGGTGTAAGAGAATACCTTGTAGCAGATGGCCCAAGCGGCATCCCATTCCAGCTCTTCTTCGTCGACCAGGATACGCATCAGTTCCGGGATGGCGATAGTCGGGTGAGTATCGTTCAGTTGAACCGCGATCTGATCGGCAAACTTGCTGAAGTCATTGCCATGCACGCGCTTGTAACGACGCATGATGTCCTTCAGGGAGCAAGCACAGAAGAAGTACTGTTGCACCAGACGCAGGATCTTACCGGCTTCGGTCTCGTCGTTCGGGTACAGAACCTTGGAGATGGTTTCGGCTTGAGCCTTTTCAGCCTGGGAGTCGATGTAACCACCGGCGTTGAAAACGTCCCAGTCGAAGAATTCAGAGGCACGGGATTCCCACAGACGCAGGATGTTGACGGTCTTACCTTGGTAACCTACAACCGGGATATCCCACGGCAGGCCCTTGATCTTCTGACCGGCGTGCCAGACCTTCTTCATCTTGCCGTCTTCGCCAAATACGGTTTCAACATAACCGTACAGCGGAATTTCCTGAGCAGATTCAGGGCGGCAGATTTCCCAAGGGTTGCCATATTCGCGCCAGGAGTCTGGACGCTCGATTTGGCGGCCGTCGCGAATTTCCTGACGGAACAGACCGTGTTCGTAGTGGATACCGTAACCAACGGCTGGCATGTTCAGCGTGGCCAGTGAGTCGATGAAGCAAGCAGCCAGTCGACCGAGGCCACCGTTACCCAGCGCCATATCCGGCTCTTCTTCACACAAGTCGGCGATGTCGATGCCCAGATCCTTGAGTGCATCACCGCATACTTCGTACAGCGAGAGGTTATGCAGATTGTTGGCAGTCAGACGACCCATCAGAAATTCGGCAGACAGATAGTGAACTGCACGGGTATTTTCCTGGAAGTGGGTTTGCTGAGTCTGAGTCAGACGCTCAAACACCAATTCGTTTACTGCAGCGCAGGTAGCCTTCCACCAAGCTTGTCTGCTCGCTTTTTGCTCGCTGGTACCCAGCGTGGAGCGCAGGTGGTGAACGATATCCTGCTTCAACTGCTCTTTATTCAGGGCGCTGAGCTGTTCAACTTTTTTCTTCGCCATAACCGATTTCCTTCGTTACTCGAGAGTAGTGAGCCAAATTTCAGGCTGCCGGGCGTGAATTATAAGGGCTGTAGATCCGGCAGCAGAATACTAACCAAAGGTCTGACCCCAAAATATAACCCAGGTCACATTTTTTTCTGGTAAACGGATACATTGCTCATGAAACTATTTTCAGAAAACAAATAATTCCAAAAAAACAAAAAACCAATTAAATCAAATATTTAATCAAATATTCACGTATGAAAAGGTTATTTTCATCCCCTGAGCTTGAAATGTTCTGAAAATACCTGAAAATACGCAACAATTTCATCCCGCGAGAAAGCGATTTCAACATCGGAATGTCGACATATTATTTTATCCCCTACCATTAAATGGCCTCGCTTCAGCTTTCTAAACTACACCAGCGAACAGACTCAGACAAATTTACTATTTTGTAACAATTCGGTATCTGTGGAATATTTCCCCGGAAAAGTTCTATTTTGGTGCATCACCCATCCATCATCCGATCGCACCCCAGAGACAAGGCTACCGATAGGAAGTGACACACTCACAGCAGAATCAAGCCTCCTGACACAGGTTCCGATGAAGCGATGAACGAAAGGTTACTGTACCGCAGAAACAAAAACGCCAGCGATAGACAATCGCTGGCGTGATATTGGTGCCTAATGAACCCTCAGGTATCAGACACCTGCTTTGGCCAGGGCAGCAGAGACAATTTCTTGCGCCTCTTTCTGGATCCGATCCAGATGGGCTTCACCCTTGAAGCTTTCCATATAGATCTTGTAGATAGACTCAGTGCCACTCGGCCGAGCCGCAAACCAGCCGTTTTCGGTGACCACCTTCAAACCACCGATCGCCGCGCCATTGCCGGGAGCCGCCGTCAGCTTGGCCAGAATGGGTTCACCGGCCAGTTCAGCCGCCTCCACCATCGCCGGATCCAGCTTGGAGAGCACATTCTTCTGCTCGGTGTTGGCAGGCGCATCGATACGACGATACAAAGGCGCGCCAAAGCGGGTCGTGAGCTCATCGTAGTGAGTCTGCGGATCCTTACCGGTCACCGCCAGAATTTCAGCGGCCAGCAAACAGAGCAGGATACCATCCTTGTCGGTGGTCCAAACGCTACCATCCTTACGCAGGAAGGAGGCACCCGCACTCTCTTCACCACCGAAGCCAAAGCTGCCATCAAACAACCCGTCTACGAACCACTTGAAGCCTACCGGTACTTCTTTGAGTTCACGGTTAATGGAAGCGGCAACCCGATCGATAATCGATGAAGAGACCAGCGTCTTGCCGACGGCGGCCTGTGCCGGCCAACCCGGTCTGTGGGTAAACAGGTACTGGATGGCCACGGCCAGATAATGATTCGGGTTCATCAGACCCGCCTTGCAAACGATGCCATGACGATCGTTATCCGGATCGTTCGCCACCGCGATATCGAACTTATCTTTCAGGTCAATCAAGCTGGCCATAGCCCAGGGGCTGGAGCAGTCCATGCGGATCTTGCCATCTTTATCCAGCGTCATGAACGAGAAGGTCGGATCGACCGCATAGTTGACGACTTCAATATTCAGACCATAGGTCTTGGCAATCAGATCCCAGTAGGCCACACCGGCGCCACCCAGCGGATCAACCCCAATCTTGACCCCGGCCTTCTTGATGGCCTCCATATCGATCACCTGAGCCAGGTCATCGATATAAGGCGTCATCATGTCCAGTTCCTGAACGTTAGCCAGCTTGCGAGCCTCGGCAAAACCAACGCGCTTCACGCCGGCAAGCCCTTGTTCCAACAGTTCGTTGGCGCGGTTTTCTACCCACTTGGTGATCTCGCCTTCCGCAGGGCCACCATGAGGCGGATTGTATTTAAAACCACCATCTTCCGGCGGGTTATGGGACGGCGTAATGACGATGCCATCGGCCTGGTCCGCATGACCGGCGCCGTTGTAGCGCAAAATGGCATGGGAAATCACCGGCGTCGGAGTATAACCCAGGCCCTTTTCAATAAAGACTTGCACGCCATTGGCGGCCAGCACCTCAACAGCAGAAGCCAGGGCGGCTTCTGATAAGGCATGGGTATCCATACCGATGTACAAAGGACCCGAGATCCCCTGAGCGGCACGATACTCGGCAATCGCCTGGCTCACCGCCAGAATATGGGACTCGGTAAAGGCGCTGAGCAAGGCACTACCGCGATGACCCGAGGTACCGAACGCAACGCGTTGTTCCGCCTTGCTCATGTCAGGTTTGTTCAGGTAATACGCAGACATCAGACGCGGAATATTAGTCAGGTCTTCCAGACGGGCCGGTTTCCCGGCATGGGAATGTTGAGCCATATGATTACTTCCTGATTGTATTTGTGAATTAAATCTTCTCGCACACCTGCTCGATGAACTCGGCTGAGTAGCCCATGGCCGTCATCAACAGACCAACAATATTGCGCTTGCGCCCGGTATTGGTATTGGAGATGACCCAGTACGGCGTGCCTGGCACTGGTTTCGGCTTAGTGGTATTGCCGGTGGCTCGCAGCTCTTCTTCGGTACGCGCAAAATAGATACGCTTGCGGCCCTTGATTTCGGTCGCGTTGGTAAAGGCATCCGGGTTGGCTTGATAGAGGGAGCTCAGGATCAGCATGAAACGGTCGATGGCACTCTCCTTGGCCGCCAACTCACTGCTATTGAGCAACTCGGAGAGTTCAACTGTTTGGACAAATCCAGCGACCGGCGACTCTTCTGTTTCAGAATACGCAGACAAATAAGTCTCTTCGCCATTGAGTGGCGTCATGCCAAGCAGGCGACGCAAGATTTCAGAAGCACTCTCTCCGATATGCTGGGTTTGGCGGGCTATGTAGCGATAGAGCTCTTCATCAACCTCAATGGTCTTCATACAGTTGGGTCACCTCGTGAAAAACAAACGCGCGGATTATACATCGCCAGGGGAACAAGCCCAACAGATGGCCTGTGCTTTTGCGACGATGACAAGGGGTTGTCGAAGAACTATTCGGCATCTTGCGTGCCAGAGCATCAGCAACTGCCTGGAATATGAGCTTTAGGTTACAATGAGGTTCCAAATTTGTTAGCACTGACTCGAGGTACGCTCTTGTTACATTACCGCCATCAAGGAGTGACCTCTGCGCCTCCCGTTGTGTTATTGCATGGATTGTTTGGCGATCTGGATAATCTGGGAGCCCTCGCCCGGACACTGGCCAGCCACCATCAGGTCATTCAGGTCGACTTACCCAACCATGGCGCATCCCCACAATCGGCAGATATGCATTGGGCATCCATGTGCCAGCAATTATTAGCGCTCCTCGACCATCAGGGTTGGGATCAGGTCGGCCTCGTCGGGCACTCGCTGGGAGGCAAACTGGCGATGCAGTTTGCGTTACGTTATCCGCAACGGGTCACCCACCTGGTGGTGGTCGATATTGCCCCAGTCCGCTACGCCCCGCGTCATGAGCGGGTCATCGCCGCCTTGCAAGCGGTTGCCAAACATCCAGAAGCCAGCCGGAAAGAAGCCGATGGCATCATGACCCCCTGGCTGGCGGATGCCGGTGTGCGGCAATTCCTGCTCAAGAGCTTTGATCCCGGCAAGGGATGGCGTTTTAACTTGTCAGCACTGGTGGATAACTACCCGACGCTCATGGCCTGGGAGGAATGGTCAGGAGTGTTTGACGGCGCCACCCTGTTTATCAAGGGAGGGAGTTCGGATTATCTGTTGCCGGAATATCAAGCCCGGATCCTGACGCTCTTTCCGGGCGCCAAAGCCCGGATCATCGCGGAAGCGGGCCACTGGCTGCATGCCGAAAAGCCGGCGTTGTTCAACAAACTTGTTGTGGATTTCCTGTCGACAAGCCGTTAACAGCGGCTTCAAGCTTATGCTATAGTTCGCGCCCTGATGCTCAACCCCGCCGTAGACAAGCACTCGAATCGAGTCACGGTATAGAGACACAGGCCCGTTGCTAAATGGGGCTGGAGTCTGGGTTGATCAGCCTGGTCATTCAGGATGAAGCGAATACCTCGCATGCTCCGAGCAGGCATGAGGGTGATGAGTTCATCGTTTGGTTGGTTCTGCAAGTGCGACATACCCAGGTATGACGAAGTACACAGCTGAGCCGGATTGGGTCAAGTTCGTAGTAGATGTAGCATGGCAAAACACCAAGAAGACCGAACCACCCTGGATCTGTTCGCGGAAGAAAAACGCCCGGGTCGCCCGAAAACCAATCCGCTACCCCGAGCCTTGCAGTTGAAGGTGAATAAACGCAATCAGCTCAAACGAGATAAGGCCAACGGCCTGCGGCGGGTAGAGTTGAAGGTTGAGGCCGAGTTGCTAGAGCAACTCAACGAGTTGGCGAGACGGCAGAACCTGAGTCGAGCGGACCTGATCCAGTTAGTATTGAAGCAACATATCGAAACAGAGACTGTGCACCAGTCCCTGGCTTAATTCATAATCAACCATCATTTAACACCAAGGGTATACAACCACTATGGCAAGTGTAGGTCTGTTTTTCGGTAGCGATACCGGTAATACGGAAGCCGTGGCAGGCATGATCCAGAAAGAATTGGGCTCACATCTGGTCGATGTCTTCGATATCGCCAAGAGCACCAAGGCCGATATCGAGAGCTTCGATCTGCTGATCCTGGGGATCCCGACCTGGTACTACGGTGAATCGCAGGCTGATTGGGATGATTTCTTTCCGGAGCTTGAAGAGATCGACTTCAACAACAAGTTGGTCGCTATCTTCGGGTGCGGCGACCAGGAAGACTATGCCGAGTACTTCCTCGATGCGATGGGCACCTTGCGTGACATCATAGAGCCCCGCGGCGCCATCATCATTGGCAACTGGCCGACCGATGGCTATCAATTTGAAGCCTCCAAGGCGCTGGTCGATGACAAGCACTTTGTCGGCCTAGGCATCGATGAAGACCGGCAACCGGATCTGACTGCCGCCCGCGTGGAAGCCTGGTGCAAGCAGTTGTTTGACGAGATGTGTCTCGCCGAACTGCAATAAACTTCTGGCCCGCTACTGCGGGCCTGTTTTATGGTGAACCCCCAACTTACTTGAACGGGTACCCATGTCGATGCTGTTTATCTCTGGCCTGACCAATGTTGAAACCACGGTCGCCATTCCAGGATTTCCCCTCCCCTATGCTCCGGTGCACTATCCCTTTCACGGCATCCAGAGCACAGTTTCTGGCGTGGGCGTCAACGTTGCCAAGGCATTGCATCGTTTGGGGCACAGTACCCAACTGCACAGTCTGATTGGCCCGGATCTGGCGGGTGACACCGTCATGATGGCCCTCGAGCAAGCTGGCATGTCGACGCACGGCATGAGCCGGATCCTGAGCGCCACCCCGCAGAGTGTCATCCTCTATGATCCTGACGGCCGCCGACTGATCCAGGTCGACTTGAAGGAGTGTCAAGAGACACCATTGCCTGACGGCTATGAGCCCTCCCTGCAGCAGTGCGAGCTGGCGATTTTATGCAACATCAACTTTTCCCGCTCCTTACTGGCCACCGCCAAACGGTTGAACAAGCTGATTGCCTGTGATGTCCATGTCCTTTGACATCCTCCCCCACCTTCGCGCTTCGCGTCTCAGGAGGGGGATTCCCATTACTGGGTGATAGCTGCTCGCGCAGTACCT